>NZ_RZQA01000033.1:0-15905 GCF_004022915.1 Mesorhizobium sp. M7A.F.Ca.US.006.04.2.1 | reverse complement strand
GTGTGGTCGAGCGCGATAGGGGCGACGATGACGGCTGCGATCGCCACCCATACGGGATAGCCGAACGGTCCGAACGAGCCGGAAGCGAGCCTGAGCAGGAAGGTCGAGCCGACCATGGTCGGTTCACCGCCCGACAGGATGAGGCCAAGGCCAGTGATGCCCGACAGCGTGCCGAGCGTCACCACGAAATCGGGGATTTTGCCTGCTGTGATGATCAGCCCGTTGAGGAAGCCCACCGCGCTGGTGGCGAGAATCGCGAGCACGCAGGCGATGAAGATGCCGTGGCCGGCGGCATTGACGAGGCCGAGGATGATGGCGCCGAGCATGACGGCTGCCGCCAACGACAGATCGATGCCCGAGGTGGCGATGACGAAGGTCTGGCCGATCGACAGCACGACCAGGATCGCAGCCGCCAGCAGCAGCGCCTGCAGATTGGCGACGCTGAGAAAGACCGGCTGGGCGATGCCGAAGACGATGACGAGGCCGACCAGGCCGACGACGGATGCCCAGTCGGCCCAGAAGGAGGGATCGAGGAGGAGAGCCGCCAGGGAGGGACGGCTCTCCTCCGCACCCGCCGAATCGGCGGCGGGCGCGTTGTCTGCAGGTGTGCTCACTTCAGCATCTCGCGGAAGGGATCGGGATAGTCGCCGCCGGGACGCGGAAAATTCTTTAGCGACGCTTCGGCATTGTCCTTGTTGATCAACAGCACAGGTGCCGGCACGTTGGCCGGCAGTTCCTTGCCCTTGGCCGCGACCGCACAGGCTTCGACGCCCATGGCGCCGACGACATAGGGGTATTGGGCGACGGTGGCGGTGAGTTCGCCTGATGCGATCGACTTCAGCGCATCGACAATGCCGTCTAGGCCGATCACCTTGACGTCCTTGCCCGACGTCCGCACGGCGCGCTCGACGCCAAGGGCCATGATGTCGTTGGCGGCGAAGAAGCCGGCGAGGTCCGGATGGGCGGCGAGGATATCGGTGGCGGCGGTCAACGCCTTTTCGCGATCCCAGTCAGCGCTGACCATCACCACGATTTCGAGCTTGCCTTCGACGGCCTGCCTGAAGCCCTTGATGCGGGCGTTGGAGCCGACATCGCCGACGATGCCGGCGACCAGCGCGACCTTGGAACCCTTAGGCACCAGCTTCAGCATCTCTTCGCCGGCCAGCACGCCTGCGGCGACGTTGTCGGTGCCGATATAGGTCGAGACGGCAAAGCCGGCGGCCTTGGCCTGCTCGGGGTCGATGGTCGAGTCGATGTTGACGATCGGCTTCTTCTTTTGGGCGACCGGCACCAGCGCCTGGACGAGGTTGGAGACGCTGATCGGGTTGACCAGGTAGCAATCGAAATCCTGCATGGCCATGGCGGTCAGGCGGTCGGCCTGGCCGGTGGCGTCACCCATGTTGGCGGCGGCCTGGACGCTGACACTGACGCCGTTGGCCTTGGCCTGCTCCTCGATGCCCTTCTGCATGGTCTGGAAGAATGGATTGTCGAGGCCTTTGACGATGGCCGCGACTTTCGCCGTATCCTCGGCCTGGGCGGGTGCCGAGACGATGGTTGCAAGCATGCCGGCGCCAAGCAGGCTCGTGCCGAGTTTCAGGCAATTGAACATGCGCATGGTTTTTCCTCCTCCTGATTGTTTATGGGCTGCATCAATGTCGCCGTCCGGCGACTGCAATGTCCGACGGCGCGCAAGCGACCCCGGCCCCTGGCGCGACGATCCGCCAACGGACTGCTGCCAGCCTGCGGATGTGCGGACTGCAGCCCCGGTTCGGGCGCTTTTCGATGTCAGGCATTGCTCCTCCCAGAGCGCCGGCCGATGCCATGCCGGCATTTGCGCATGTTTTATAAAAAATTGACACGCGTCAAGATTTAAAATGTGCGTAGCGATTTTTGATTGCGCGCCCTGCGGGCATGACTGTCCTGCCGGCATGCGCTACAACCAAGGCGCGAAAAAAACTGCCAGCCTAGGGAACCACTAGGGGGATGTCCGCGTTGGTCGCTACTTTTGTGCAGAGGGAGGTTTGGGGTGGGGCGTTTCGAAATCGTGGAAGAGCCAACGGGTACGTTTTCGATTTTCGACACCGTCACGGAATTGCCGGCAACGGCCAAAGGGGGCGTGTGCATTGGGCTTTATCGGCACGAAGTGCCTCTGGCACTGCTTGCAGCGGTTGAAACGGTCCAGCCCGGCCATTTTTCGCTCCTGCCCTCATTGTCGGTGTTGAACGACTGGCGGGCTCATCGAGACGATCTGCTGGCATGAGCAAAGCTGCCCGATGTCGCATCAAAAATCATACGGTATGGGAAATCACGCCCTGTTGTCGAAAGCGGCGGTGAGGCATGGAAAGCAAGGGGAGGTTGCAGTGCGTTGGGAGGTGAAGCAATGTCTGATCAGGACGACCTGATCCGAGCTGCCATCGGACGGCTGCTCGCCGAGAAGACAGGCGCCGCCGTCATATCGATGAGAGAGAGCGTCACCGAGCTTCTGGCGCTGACCGGTGCCGCACTGGACGAAAGACTCCAAGACCTGCTGCTGGAAATGGCCGAAGTCCGCGGCATGATGGTCGCTCTCGACTTCTGAACATATCCGGCTGGGATGCCGCAGCATGGACCGGCAGCGCTTTCATCGCCGGCAGCCTCTAACCTTACTGCGTCCAATATCGGGCATCGCATTTTAGGCCGAAAGCGGACAGGCAGCTTTCCGCCCGATCGCCAGTATTGCCGGCATGTCGCGGATCGTCGCCGCGACAGCGCGCCTCGCCAAACCTTGGCTCTTTTTCCGACCCTCAAACGTCTTAGCTACAGTGAAGCTAAGGAGCAGGGTCGATGAGCCTCAGGAATAAAGAAATCGTGGTCACCGGTGGCAGCCGTGGGCTTGGCCTCGGATTGGTCGAGGCGCTGGTCGAACAGGGCGCCAGCGTGACCGTCGTTGCCCGTGGCGTCGAGGCGCTGGATGCGGTCGGTGCGCGGCTTGGGGTCGCCACTATCCGCGCCGACGTTGCGGAGGAGGGCGCGGCCTATCGCATTCTTAGCGAGGTTCGTCCTGACGTCGTGGTCCTGAATGCTGGTGCCACGCCCCGGATGGGCCGGTTGGACCAACTGAGCTGGGAAGATTTTTCAATCGCCTGGGAAACCGACGTCAAGGCCGGGCTATACTGGCTGCAGGCGGCGCTCAACCTGCCGCTCAAGCCGGGCAGCCGTGTTCTGGTGGGATCGAGCGGTGCCGCCGTCACCGGGTCGCAGTTGTCGGGGGGCTATGGCGGCGCCAAGCGCATGCTGTGGTTCATGGCGAAGTACGCCAATGGCGTTTCGCTGGAGAAGAAGCTCGGCATCCGCTTTCAGGCGATCGTGCCGCGGCAGATGATCCTCGGCACCGGAACAGGCGATGCGGCGGCCGGCGCCTATTCCGGATCCATGGGCATCACGCCCGAACAATTCGTCACCCGCTTCGGTGCGCCGATGCCGCCCCGGACCTTCGGCGACAGGGTGGTTTCCGTGCTGGAAGACCCGCAATATGCGGAGGGCATCGTCTTCGGCCTCAATGGCGACGCGGGCGTAACCGTGATGGAGGGGGCTGCGGCTTGAGCGAACGAGATCCTGCCGTGGACCGCGACCGACGGGAAGGGCTGCTTGCCCTTGCCGCCGCGATGCGGCCAGAGCTGCACCGCTATTGCGCGCGCCTGATGGGCTCGGTCATCGACGGCGAGGATGTCGTGCAGGACACGTTTGCGCGGGCCTTCGTTGCGCTGAATGAGCTGGGCGAGGTGCCGCAGCTCAGGCCCTGGCTGTTCCGCGTCGCCCACAACCGTGCGCTTGACCTGCTGCGCAGCCGCGCGATCCGCGCGGCGGAGCCTATCGAGGCGGCGCTTGAAATTGCCGACGACACCAAAGCCGACCCGGTGGAGACGCTGATGCGCAGGCAAGCTATACAGACCGCAGTGTCGCGCTTCGCGGAGCTTCCGCTGCTCCAGCGCAGCGTCGTCATCCTCAGAGATGTGCTCGACGAGCCGCTGGCCGAGATCGCTGCTTTGCTCGGCATCACGGTCGATGCGGTGAAAGGGCACTTGGCGCGCGGCCGCGCCCGGCTTAGGGAAGTCAGTGCGCAGGCCAGTTCGGCTCCCGATGCGCGTATCGCGTCGGCCGCCGTGGTCCGTTATGCGACCCTGTTCAACCAGCGGGATTGGGACGGCTTGCGCGCCCTGCTTGCCGACGACGTCAGGCTTCATCAGTCCCTGCATGCGCCGCGCTCGGGTGCGGCGGATGTCGGCGTGTTCTTCACGATCTACGCCAAAAGCGACCGCGTGTGGCTGACGCCGGCCTGGCTCGACGGCCGCGAGGTGATCGCTGTGTTCGAAAGCCATGCCGACCAGAAACCGCGTCATTTCATGTGGCTGGAGTGGCGAGAAGGTCAGATCAGCTTCATCCGCGACTATCGCTATGTCAGCTATGTTACCGACGATGCCGAGCTGGTGCTGGCCAAGGACGCCAGGTCCTTCGGTCGCGGCACCGGGCACTGAAGAGCGGGCGCGCATCTGACCATCATACGGGCGGTGCTGTTCCTGCCAAGGGGCCGATGCGGGGCTGGGCGTCACACCGCATGAGAATAACTTTGACGTGCCCACGCGTGGTACGCCCTTAACTCTGCTCGATCAGCGCGCGCGCCGCAGCTTTCCCTGCCGCAAGGATACGATCCGACAATTCCGTTCCCTCCACGGCACGGGCCAGCTGAAGCGTGCCAATGAGGGTCGCAAAGATAGCGAACGCAACGCCCTCCGGATCAGGAGTTTGCGGCGGCAGCTCTACCGACACCTGGTGCACCTGGGTCAGCAAACGCTCGGTATAAAGCTGACGCGTTTCGGGTGGCTCACGGGCGATTTCCGCCAGCAAGGCGGCAGAGGCGCAGCCCTTCCCGGGGTTATCCCGATGCGCCGCCGACAGATATGTGTCTATGGCCATTGCCAAGCCGCCGGAGGCCAATGCTTGCCGTATCTCGTCGGACTGATCCTCGAGAGCTGCAGCGACCGTTTCACGGACAAGCGCCGCCTTTGATTGAAAGTGGGGATAGAAAGCCCCGTTCGTCAGCCCGGCGTCGCCCATGATGGTTGCCAGTCCGGACGCCGCTATGCCGTTTTTCCGAAAGCGTTCCGCGGCGACCTCCAGGATCCGGCCGCGCGAGGCGTCCTTCCTGCCCTTTTCGTAGCGCATGGCTGCTATTCCTTTCTGCTATTGCATTATGATCATAATCTGATATTACGACTGTAATTTAACAGATGCAAAAAAGCTAGCCCCCATGAGTTTGGAGCACGAAATGAAAACGAATGCCGGAAAAACCGCTGTTGTGACCGGAGCCTCTTCGGGCATCGGCCGCGCCAGTGCCGAAGCCCTTGCGCGGGCCGGGTTCACCGTCTTCGGAACCAGCCGGCGCAAGGCCGGCAACGATCCGGACGGGGTGACCATGCTGATCTGCGACGTGACCGACAGTGAGGCCGTTGCCGCACTCGTTTCGACGGTGCTCTCGCAGACCGGCCGGATCGACCTCTTGGTCAATAATGCCGGGGTCGGCCAGCTTGGAGGCGCCGAGGAATTCTCGATTGCCCAGGTGCAGGCTCTGTTCGACGTCAATCTGTTCGGCGTCATCCGCATGACCAATGCGGTGCTGCCGTCGATGCGGCAGCGTGGCGAGGGGCACATCATCAATATCGGCTCTGTGCTGGGACTGGTGCCGGCGCCGTATTCAGCGCATTATTCGGCGGTCAAGCACGCGCTTGAGGGCTATTCGGAATCGCTCGACCACGAGGTTCGCGCCTTCAATATCCGCGTTTCGGTCATCGAGCCGGCATTCGTTCGTACTGTCTTCGACCAGAACGGGATCCAGCCGGATTCGCCGTTGCAGGAATACGATCAAGCCCGAGCTACGCTGGAAGCGCTGCTTCGCGACGTGATGCCTGTCGCCGACCGGCCGGAAGTGGTGGCGCAAGTGGTCGTCAAGGCAGCGACCGATGCCCGTCCGCAACGGCGCTACACCGCCGGCAAGGCTGCGCGCCAGGTCAGCCTGCTGCGTCGCTTTGCTCCCGCTGGGATATTCGACAAGAGCCTGCGGAAACAATTCCGCCTGCCCGTTTGAACGCAGCGAGCAGAGGATTTCACGCACATGCGACACACCAAAATCACTCTCAGAAAGTCACTGCCATGAAGGCATTCGTCGTCGACAAGTACAGCAAGAACGGCACTCTGCGGCTAGCCGAAATGCCGGAGCCGAAACTCGGGGACAGCGATGTCCTGGTCGAGGTCCACGCAGCGGCGGTGAACCTGCTCGATTCCAAGGTCAAAACCGGAGAGTTCAAGCTGATCCTGCCCTATCGCCGGCCCTTCATCCTGGGTCACGACGTGGCCGGGAGGGTTGTGCGCGTGGGATCGAAAGTCCGCAAATTCAAACTCGGCGACGACGTCTATGCGCGGCCGCGCGATGGCCGGATCGGAACGTTCGCCGAGTTCATAGCCATGGATGAAGCCGACGTGGCCCTGAAACCCGGGAACCTCAGCATGGAGGAGGCGGCCTCGATCCCGCTGGTCGGCCTGACCGCCTGGCAGGCGCTCGTCGAAAGGGCCAAGCTGAAGAAGGGACAGAAGGTCTTCATTCAAGCTGGTTCCGGCGGCGTGGGGACATTCGCCATCCAACTGGCAAAGCATCTCGGCGCGACCATTGCGACCACCGCCAGCGCGGCGAGTGCCGGTCTGGTCAAGGGGCTCGGCGCCGATATCGTCGTCGACTACAGGAAAGACGATTTCGAGAAAGTCCTTTCGGGCTACGACGTCGTCTTGAACAGCCAGGACGCCAAGACACTTGAAAAATCACTGAATGTGCTGAAACCGGGTGGCAAGCTCATCTCCATCTCCGGCCCACCGGATCCCGACTTCGCCAGGGAGAAGGGACTGAACGTGGTGCTGAGGCTGGTGCTTCGCCTGCTGAGCCGCGGTATTCGAGCGAAAGCCAAGCGCCGTGGCGTGACGTTCTCGTTCCTTTTCATGTGGGCGCAGGGCGAGCAGCTGAGCAAGATCGCATCGCTCATCGAATCCGGCGCGATCCGCCCGGTCGTCGACCGGATATTTCCCTTCGAGGCGACCAATGAGGCGCTGGCCTATGTCGAAACAGGACGCGCCAAGGGCAAGGTCGTCATCAAGGTCAGATAGCAACTCAGCCGCGATCGAGGTCAGCCGCGCCGGGCTGCGTCGATCGCCGCGACGTCGATCTTCGTCATCTCCATCATCGCATCAAAGGCGCGTTTGGCTTCCTCGCCGCCGGCCGCCATGGCCTCGGTCAGCGTGCGCGGCGTGATTTGCCAGGACACGCCCCATTTGTCCTTGCACCAGCCGCACACGCTCTCCTGGCCGCCATTGCCGACGATGGCATTCCAGTAGCGGTCGGTTTCCTGCTGATCGTCGGTGGCGATCTGGAACGAGAAGGCCTCGTTCTGCTTGAATGTGGAGCCGCCGTTCAATCCGATGCAGGGAATGCCGGCGACGGTAAATTCGACCGTCAACACGTCGCCTTTCTTGCCGGACGGAAAATCGCTCGGCGCACGGTGAACGGCGCCCACGCTGGTGTCGGGAAAGGTCTCTGCGTAGAAGCGCGCCGCAGCCTCGGCGTCCTTGTCGAACCAAAGGCAAATCGTGTTCTTCGGTATCTTTGGCATTGCATGTTCCTTTCGGCGTTGGAGTTGGCGGAGGTCAGCCCAGGAGATTGCGTGCCGTGCGCATGAAGATCCTCGACCCGATCGGGATCAGGTCGTCGGGAAAGTCATAGTCGGGATTGTGCAAGGCGGGGTGCCGCTCGCCCGCACCGAGGAAGAACATCGCCGACTTGGCACTATGGCCGAACAGGCCGAAATCTTCCGAGGCGCGCATCGGCAGGGCCTCTTCGCCGTGCGATACGCCCTCTTCATCGAGCGCGCGCCGCAGATGCTCCACCGCGTCCGGCGCGTTGACGCTGGCGACGAAGATCTCGTGATAGTCCCAGCGGGCGGTAAGGCGATGCTCGCCGGCGATCCTGGCGACCAGTGCTTCGGCAGCAGCGCAAAGGTTCGCCATGCGCTCGTCACGCCGGGTGCGCAGCGTTGCCCACACCTGCGCATGAGCAGGCGCGATGCCGAACACGGCCTCGCCCATCGCGGCATGGGTGACGGTCAGCATGGAGAAGTCGTCGTCGGCGAAGGTTCCGCGCCCGAGCGCCGGCAGCGCCGGCATCAGCTCACTGATCGCCAGCATCGGCGAGGTGCCGGTCTCCGGCATGGACGAATGGGCGGTCTTGCCCTCCAGCACGATGCGCATGCCGCGTGACGCACAGTTGACCACGCCGGGCTTGAGCCGCACCTCGCCGAACGGCACGCCAGGCAGGTTGTGCAGCGAGAAAGCGAAATCCGGCGCGATCTCGCCGAAGCGGGGATCGGCAACGACGCCGGCTGCGCCATTGCCGGTTTCCTCCGCCGGCTGGAACATCAGCACGACGCGGCCGCTTGCAGGCCGCTCGCGCCCCAACTGCCGGCCGAGGGATGCCAGGATGGCGGTGTGTCCGTCATGGCCGCACATATGCGACTTGCCCGGCACGCGCGACGCATGCGGCACGCCTGAAAGTTCTTCGATAGGCAAGGCATCGAGTTCCGAACGGAACAGCACCGTCGGCCCTGCTTTGCCGCTGTCATATGTGACCGCGACGCCGTGCCCGCCGAGCTGTGTCAGCACCTTGTCCGGCCCCGTATCGGCGAGGAAGGCGACGACCTCCTTTGCCGTCTTCTCCTCTTCATTCGAGATTTCCGGATACTGGTGCAGCTGGCGCCGCCACGCCGTCAACTCGACGATGTCTCGGTTGGTCAGAGTCATGCTTTTTCAACCTCCGCTGCATTCTTCATCGACACGTCCAGGCACAGGGGTGCCGCAATGATGAATTGCTAGCGACAAAGGGCAGTTCCCGCCACAGTCCAAGTTTCAGGCTTCGGCAGGCCAGAAACGGCCGTTCTCCCGGCCATCCGCAGCCTATTGATTGATCTCGGGCTCGACGAGCTTTGCCAGGTTTCTGAGCGATTCCTGCCAGCCGAGATAGCAGGCCTCGACCGGAATGACGTCCGGAATGCCGGCCTGGGTGATGTCGATTTCAGTGCCGACCGACACTTTTTTCAAGACCACGGTCACCCGTATCTCGCCGGGCAGGTTGGGATCGTCGAACCTGTCGGTGTAGAGCAGGCGCTCGCCCGGAACGAGTTCAAGGTATTCGCCGCCGAAGGCGTGGCTGTCGCCGGTGGTGAAATTGCGGAACGACATCTTGAACGTGCCTCCGACCTTTGCCTCGAAATTATGGACCGTGCAGGTGAAGCCGTTTGGCGGAAGCCACTTGGCCAGCGCGTCCGCTTCAACGAAGGCGCGATAGACCTTTTCCGGGCTGGTCGTCAGAACGCGGTGCAAACGTACGGTGCCGGGCATTGCTGGATCCTTTCATGAATGCCTGTTCGATACCCCAAGGACGGACGAAGCCTAGCCAGTCCGACATTGGTTTGCGAATTTTTTGACGGGAGGCGGCCTGCCTACGCCGCGGACATGCGTTCGACCCCGAGCTATCAACACGAAGCTCGGGCGAGGCGGCGGATGAACTGCACCGGCTTCGGAGCTGGCGCTCACCTGCTAAATCGCGTTCCTGAGCCATCTTGTTGTTCGGGCGTGTTTTTGTCGATTGCCGCGAACGGCCGCGCGTCCCCGTCAATGCTTCGAACGCCGCCAAATAGGGCAGCGCGTCTTTGCCGTCCATGTGCCGATCATTAGAATTTGCATCTGATCAGAGTTGATTTCCTATCAAGCCGTTAATGCGGCCATGCTGTTAATCAGCATTTGCTAATGAGTCTTTCGAACCTGAGGCAAGCAATGACCAAGAATCTCGGCAATGCACGTCATACGCCGGCGAAGGACCCGCAGGTCTCCCTTCTGGGCAAAGCCGCGCCGGCGCTGTTTCCGCTGGTCGTGGCGGCACTGGGTTACATGGTTGGCAAGCAGTTCTTCGGCATCTAGGCGCGAAGTTCCGTTCCCTCAAACGTCTCGGCGGACCGACCATTTCAGCGCGCGGGCCGCCGTTTGGTTGCAGCGGCGTGTTGCCGGGCATCAACGTCAAACATGCACGTCGCCAAAGGACAGTTCGCCGTCGTTATCGGCCGTGAAAAAGACGATGGCAAGCAACCCGACATAGAATGCGGCCACGACAACCACGATCGCCACACCGGGAACGGGGCCAAGGGCGGCGCTGTCTACGGCTTCGCGAAGCGAACCGGCAAAGCCGGTCCTGACGCCCACGGTTTGAAGGCTGGGCGTGGATATCTTGAGCACCCAGGCCAGCAAGAGGATCAGGAACAGGTAGATGTAATTTCGCCGCAGCCGACGGGCTAGCGCGACGCGCTGCGACAGCAGGAACTTCGGCGCGCGTAGGCCTTCCCCGACGATGAGCAGCCAGTCCGAGGCAAAGTCGGGCTGTGGGGAAAAGATCTGCGCGAAATAGTGGCGCTCGAACTGGCGTACGCGCGCCCGATAGAAATCGAAGAACCGATAGCGGCGCGCCTCGATCCATAGCAGCAGCAAGATCAGCAGCATGGCGAAAAGCAGCACGCCGTGATGCGCACTGGCCGTCGACAGCGATACCGAAAGCAGCGCCGCCACCACCGTGATTGCCCAGTTGGTTGTCCTGTCCAGCCGGTCGCGCCATCCCGCCATGCGAGCGATCTCGGCGCGGTGAAAATGCGACAGCGTGTTGACACGCTCCGCCGATGAAAGGACGGGGCCAGCGGGCTGTGCCGACGCGTCGTTCATGGCATCCTCCGGCAAGGAACAGAACGGCCTGCCAGCGGCATTGTTCCCTGTCCTCGAGACCGCCGATCCAGCCGACCAGCCGCGCGTTGACGCCGAGGCGGCTCCGGTCCAGCAGACATCAAGCCGGCGGTTGACCACTGTTTCGCGACATGCCGATCGAAGGGCACGACTGATGTGGACAGCACCGGTGACGCAGGCACCTGCATGCACCAATCACATTACATTACGAGGTCTTGACCCACCCGCGACGGAGTCCAAAATCCTCCGCACCAGTGCCGACGAGGCGCCGGCTTCACGGGCGCCGCGCGGGTCAGGGGCGGTGGCCCTCGGGCAGGCTCAGGTGCGCGAGCCCCCGCCACTGATCCAGGCGTTCCCAACTGGACGGGAGCGCCAATGGCGCAGACGCGCATCGTCCGAGCATGGCAACCAGAGCATGCAAACGAACGATAGACAGGATCAAGAAAGGAGCAAATGCAATGACCATTCGTGATCTGATGCCATGGGGTCGCGATCCAAACCAGGTTCCGACCCTCTCAGGCGACCGCGATCAGGACCCATTCATGAGCCTGCATCGCGAGATGAACCGCCTTGTTGACGACATGTTCCGCGGTTTCGGTTCACGTCTTCCATCCTTGGGCAGGCTCTCTTCAGCGGGCGGTGGCTGGCCTAGCGTGGAAATCTCGGAAACGGACAAGGAAATCCGCGTGACCGCCGAGATACCCGGCATGGAGGAAAAGGACATCGAGGTGTTGCTCGATGACGGCGTCCTGACGTTGCGCGGTGAAAAACACGCCGAAACCGACGACAAGGAACGTCAGTTCTCCGAGCGATTCTACGGCCGCTTCGAACGTCGCATTCCGATCGGCTTCGAAGTCGAAGAAGACAAGGTCGCTGCCGATTTCCGCAACGGCGTGCTGTTCGTCACCTTGCCGAAATCCGAGAAGGCACAGAACAAGATGAGGCGCATCCCCATCGGCGGCAAGAGCACCAAGCACTAGAATGATTGGATGCCGGGCGGGAGGGTCACCCGCCCGGCATCGGCCGTTGAATTTTGCGCCGGTCACATGGACCCTTGAGAATCCCTCTGCCTTCGGCAACATGACGGCGACGGTAGAGGGTATGAAATGAACCAGCCGATTTCTGCCATATCGCCGCGCAAGTCCGTGCCGCGCAACACGCCGATGGCGCTGACCGAGGCGTTGGTCGCGCGCACTATGCGTGCTGTCGAGGATGCCGGGCTGACGCCGGGCATGGTTCACATGACCGATGCCGACTATGCGCGTATCCGCGACGAGGTGCTGGCCGGCGCTCCGGCCGGGCCGCTGAAACTATTTGCCTATGGCTCGCTGCTGTGGAAGCCCGCCGGCGAGGTGAGGGGCGGAGGACGCGCGGTGGCCAGCGGCTGGCATCGTTCGTTCTGCTTCACGGTGCAGCGTTTTCGCGGCACGGTCGAGCAGCCCGGCTTGATGATGGCGCTCGATCGCGGCGGCCAGTGCCAGGGCGTGGTGTTCGAGATCGCGGAACCGGTGGCGGCCAACCTCGAAGCGCTGCTGCGCCGCGAAATGACCATCCTGCCCGCCGTCAACGTGCCGCGCTGGCTGCAGGTCAGGACCGAAGGCGGCCCATGTCGCGCGCTTGGCTTCGTCGTCGATCCCGCCAATCCGCGTTATGCCGGCAAGCTCGACAAGCAGGCGATCGCGGCGACGCTGGTGACAGCCGTCGGTCATTGGGGCTCGGGCGCGCAATATCTATTCGAGACGATCCGCCACCTCGAAGCCTGCGGCATCCGCGACCGCAATCTGTGGCGGCTGCAGGAACTGGTGGCGGAAGAGATCGGGCTGACCGTCGCCCAGAAGTGATCCGCCCAGAAGTGATCCGCTCAGACGCGGCACGCTTCAGTCGTGTTTGGCTCCGGATGCTTGCAGGCCACAGCACCTTGCGAAGCAAATCTCTGATTTCGGAAGTCTCCGCAGTGAAGGTTTAATGAATTGAAAACAGTTCTGGGCCAACGATGACCTGAACACCGGCGCAGGACACGGTGCGCGTGGGCCAATCATGAAATCCTCGACCGGAGAGCACTACCCAGCGCTGGATCATGTTCGTGGCCTGGCGGCTTTTCTTGTCTTTACCTGGCATTTCCTTCATGCTTCTCCTGAAGGCCCCGTGCCTTATGACTTCGTGCCGGCTCTTCCTATCTTCAGCGTTCTGGATGAAGGGCATACTGGCGTTTCCCTGTTCATGGCGCTTTCCGGCTACCTGTTCGCCAAGCTGCTCGATGGAAAGCAGATCAACTATCTGCCCTTCTTTGCCAACAGGGCCCTCAGGCTGCTTCCGCTTCTCCTGGCCATGCTATGCATCGAGGCCTGCCGCAGGTACGTGGCCGGCCAGTCCCTCGACGGGTATTTCACGGGCGTCGGATTGGGGTTTCTTTTTCCCACCCTCCCGAACGGCGGCTGGTCGATAACGATCGAAGCGCACTTCTACCTGTTGCTGCCGTTCTTGCTGATGGTATCCAGGCGGTTTGTGTTCGCGCCCTTGCTGTTCATCGCGGCAGCCATTGTGCTGAGGTCCGTCCTGTATGTGCAGATCGGCGAAGTGCAGTCGGCGGCGTCCGCAACCATCATAGGCCAAGCGGATCAGTTCCTGGCCGGCATTCTTGCCTTTCACCTGCGTGCCCACGCGAAGAACCAACACTGGCTGGCGCTGGCCGTGCTCATGGCTTTTTCGGGGTTCTTCTGGTGGTTCGATGCAGCCGGCGGATTTTACCAACTGGGCCGCTATCCGTCGCCTCATTGGATATGGATCATCCTGCCGACCCTGGAGGCGGCAGCCTATTCATTCGGCATCGCCTACTACGACACGAGCTTTTCGAGAAAGCGAACAAGCCCGCCATTCAGGGTACTGGAGAAGGCTGGGGCCTACAGCTATTCGATCTATCTTCTGCACCTGTTCTTCGTCATGCAATTGGCAGCGTTCATAGACACGAATGTCATGAGCATCAGCAATTTCTACGTCGCATGCCTCTGGTCCGCATTGTGCTTCGTGGCGACGATCCCGATCGGCTATCTCAGCTATACCTGCGTCGAGGCGCCATTCCTGCGCCTGCGTCTGCGCTATATGGACCAAAAGCCCGAAACCGCGGCATCGACCGCGGCTGAGCTTGGATCGGTCATCGCCGATACACCGACCTCGTTCAGCCGTCCCTGAGCCATACCAGCATCTCGCCGGGCTCGCGGTTGTCCCAGGCGAAATAGGGAATGGCGGTCAGTCGCGTCTCGGCGGTGGCCGGCGGCTCGGGCCTGTAGAGCCCGTCCTGCCAGCCGTCGGAGACATCGGCAAGTGCCGCGGTCGACAGCGTCACCACGCCGCCGAGAAGTTCCGGCCGGTGCTGCGCTTCGATGGTGGCCGTCCGCGGCAGCGTCAGGCGATGCGGCTGGCTGTCATTGTCTGATGCCTCGAAGCAATAGATCAGCGGGCCGCGTGACAGCGCGACGCGACCAGCATCCTGGCGCACCTGCGGGTTGGCATAAAGCCGCTCGATCGGCATTTCGAGATCGAGCCGGACATTGTCGCCCTTTTTCCATGTCCGCTTGATCGCGGCGTAGCCGTCGCTGGTGATATCCGCCAGCCTGATGGCTTCGCCGTTTATCTTCAACCCGGCACTGGCGCTCCAGGCGGGAATGCGCAGGTGCAAAGTGAACTCGACCGGCGCCCGCGGTTCGAGCATGATGTCGACGGCGCCGTCCCAGGGATAGCTGCTGACCTGCGTCAGGCTCACCGGGACGCCCGATATATCGAAGCGCGCGGTCGAGTCGCCATAGAGGTGGACGGCCAGCGCATCGTCGGCCAGGCTGTAGAAATAGCTGCCGATCGAGGCGACCATGCGCCCGATATTGGGCGGGCAGCACGGGCAGCGGTGCCACTTCCACCTGTTGTGCTTGCCCCGGCTTTCCAATGGATTCTCGTAGAAAAACAGCGAGCCGTCGAGCGACAGGCCCGAGATCGAACCGTTGTAGAGGGCGCGTTCCATCATGTCGGCGTAGCGCGCGTTCGGCCCCATGCCGAGCATGCGGCTGGCCCAGAACACCAAGCCGACCGCCGCACAGGTCTCGGCATAGGCGCTTTCGTTGGGCAGGTCGTAGTCGCTGGTGAAGCCCTCATTGTGCGCCGACGGCCCCAGTCCGCCAGTGATGTAGAGACTCTTGGTGGTGAGATCGTCCCACAGAAGGTCGAGTGCTGCTCGCAGCGTATCATCGCCATATTCGGTCGCGATATCGGCCATGCCGGAATAGAGGTACATCGCCCTGACAGCATGGCCGACGACCTTGTTCTGTTCTCGCACCGGGATATGCGACTGGCTGTATTCATAGGTCTTGAAATGATAGGCCTTCGGGTCGGCGCCGCGGGCGCGGGCCTCCTCGTCGAAATAATGCGGCTGCTGACCGCGCTGGTCGATGAAGTATCTGGCCAACTCCATATATTTCCGCTCGCCGGTCACCCGTGCCAGCTTGACCAGCGCCAGCTCGATCTCCTCGTGGCCGCAATAGCCCTTCTTCTTGCCGGGCTCCGGGCCGAGTACCGACGCGATGTGGTCGGCATAGCGGCACATGATATCGAGCAGCTTGCGTTTTCCCGTCGCCTGGTAGTAGGCGACCGCGCCCTCGATCAGATGGCCGGCGCAATAGAGCTCGTGGCAGTCGCGCAGATTGGTCCAGCGCTTGCCGGGCTGGATGCGTTGGTACCAGCTGGAGAGATAGCCGTCCTCCTGCTGCAGCCTGCCATACATGTCGATGACGGCGTCGATCTTCTTCTCCAGTTCGGGATTCTTGCGCCGGTAAAGCGAATAGGCCGCGGTCTCGATCGTCTTGCCGAGATCGGAATCCCAGAACATCTGCGTGGTCACCGTCGATCCGGTGAATTCCGCGCCCTGGCGGTCGGCTTCGTCGGGAGAGGGCGAGTGGAAGGGGATGACTATGCCGGGCGAGGGACGGTCCGGATCGATCTGCTCCAGCATGCGGGCCTCCACGCAGCGCTCGTAAAGGATATCGGCGGTGCGGGCGGCGACA
>NZ_RZQA01000339.1:0-6199 GCF_004022915.1 Mesorhizobium sp. M7A.F.Ca.US.006.04.2.1 | reverse complement strand
CCTCTGTCCTGCCGGACATCTCCCCCTCAAGGGGGGAGATTGGCAACTTTGGCTTCTGTGTCTCTTCTTCAGCGTTGAAAATTGGCGAAAGCCGCCGCGAAATCCAATCTCCCCCCTTGAGGGGGAGATGGCCGGCAGGCCAGAGGGGGGCGCCTGGGCTCCGCATCTCAATCACAGCAGCGTCTCCAGCAACCCGGCCGCTTTCTCCGGCCCATTCTGCGCGTGCATCTGCGCCGATGTCTTCGCCAGCTTGGCTTTCATCACCGGGTCGGTCAGGCAGGTCTCGATCCTGGCAACCAGCTCGGCATCGGTCCAGTCGTAGCGCGGCATGCCGAAGCCGTGGCCGGTTTCCTCGACGCGGGTGGCGTTGTCGTGGCCGTCCCAGACATAGGGCATGATGATGGCCGGTTTGCCGAAATAGAGGCACTCGGTGAACGAGTTGTTGCCGCCATGGTGGATGACGGCATCGACCTGCGGGATCACCGAGGGCTGCGGAAACCAGCTGTCGACAATGACGTTGCCGGGCACGTCCGTGTACTGGTCCTTGTAGCCGCCGACATTGACCAGAGCCCTGTAGCGCGTCTTGCCCAATGTCGCGATGATGCGCTTCAGCAGCTCGACATCGCCGGCGCCGAGGCTGCCGAAGGAGACGTAGAGCAGCGGCCCGTCATTGTTTTTGGCGAAGGTCGGCACCGTGTACGGCTTTTCGTGCCGCACGCAGCCTTCGAGATACTGGAACCTTGCCGGGTCGAGCGGATGGCGGCGCTTGAATTTTGCCGCTTCGGGGTAGAGCAGCAGGTTCAAATAGGGCGAGGCTTCGAAGAACTGGCCGATCGGATAGGGCGCCTCGCCGTTGGCGGTGAGAAAGCCGTTGAAGTCGTCATGGATCGGCTTGATCACCGCATTGAAGTGGTCGCGGTAGCGCTGGTGGCCGGCATGGTCGTTCTCGCCGCAGCCGGAGAGATGGGGCGGGATGTCCTCGTCCTCGATCTCGTTTTCCGAGCAGGAGATGACGCGCACCCACGGCTTGCCGTACTGCTTGATGGCCGGGAACAGGATGACGTTGTCGACGCAGATCACATCCGGCTTGATGGCTGAGAGAACGCGCGGCAGATCTTTCTGCGCCCATTTGGCGCTGTCGACGATCGCCGTCCAGCAATCCTTGACGTAGTTGTCGACCTGGTCGTAGGGCGATTTGCGGAAGTTCGGGATATGGCCGTTGATGAAATCCTCCCAGAATTTCGCCATCTGCTCGGGCGGCATCGGCTCCGACAGGTTCACCGGATGCGCCTCGAAGCCGTAGCCCTTGTAGACATCGACGAAGCCGGGGTCGGACAGGAACACCGCCTTGTGGCCGCGCGCTTCGACTGCCTGGGCGATACCGACGGAATTGAGCGCCGGGCCGTAGGCGGCTTCTGGAAAAAACGCGATCGTCTTCTGCGCCATCAGGCTTCTCCTGTCATTCTGCGAAAATTCTGACATCGGCGGCATCCCAGCCGAGTTCGACCTGGTCGCCCGACGAGACCGGCCGGCGGTCGGCGGCATCTGCGGTGACGCGCACCAGGAACGGCTTTGGCGACAGGGGCGTGCGGACATGCAGCTGCAGGTCCAGCCCCTGATAGGCCAGCGCCTCGACCGTGCCGGTGATGCGGTTGGCGGTTTCCGCCGATGGGAATAGCCGGATGCGCTCAGGGCGCACCGAAGCGACAGCGGATGCGCCGGGCGAGAGCGTTGCCGGAACCTTGCCTGATATGCGTGCGCCATTCGTGGCTACAACGCCATCGACGGCGGCTTGGCCCGGCACGAAATTCATCACGCCGATGAAGTCGGCGACGAAGCGATCGGCGGGGTGTTCGTAGATCGCGTGCGGCGTGTCGCATTGCAGCAATCTGCCGTCTTTCAGCACCGCCATGCGGTCGGCCATGACGAGCGATTCCTCCTGGTCATGGGTGACGATGACGAAGGTGATGCCGACCTCGTGCTGCAGGCGCTTCAATTCCAGCTGCATGGCGCCGCGCAGCTTCTTGTCGAGCGCGCCGAGCGGCTCGTCGAGCAGCAGCAGGCGAGGCCGCTTGACCAGCGCGCGGGCAAGCGCGACGCGCTGCTTCTGGCCGCCCGACAATTGCTCCGGCTTGCGGTCGGCGAAGGGGACGAGCTCGGTCGTCGCCAGGATGGCATCGACGCGGGAGCGGATTTCAGCTGTTGGCAAACGTTCCATCTCCAGGCCGTAGGAGACATTGGCGCGAACGCTCATATGCGGAAACAGCGCATAGGATTGGAACATCAGATTGACCGGCCGCTTGTTGGGCGGGGTTTTGGCGATGTCACGTCCGTCGAGCAGTATGCGCCCGTCATTGGGCGTCTCGAAACCGGCCAGCATGCGCAAGAGCGTGGTCTTGCCGCAGCCGGACGGGCCGAGCAAAGCGAAGAACTCGTTCTCGCGGATGTCGAGCGAGATGCCGTCGACGGCCATCACCCTGCCGAAATTCTTCGACACATGATCGATGGCCAGCAGAGTGCGGGGTTCGCTCATTGGCCGATGATCCCACGGTTGAGCCGCTGCGACAGGGTCAGCGCGGTGATCGAGACCGCCATGACGATGGTCGCCAGCGCGTTGATCTCCGGCGTGATGCCGAAGCGGATCATGGCGTAGATCTGCATCGGCAGCGTCGTCGAGGCGCGGCCGGCGCCAGCGGTGAAGAAGGCGATGATGAACTCGTCGACCAAGAGCGTGAAGGCGAGCAGCGCCCCTGCAATCACCGCCGGCGCGATGACCGGCAATGTCACCCGCCGGAAGGTGGTGAGCGCGGAGGCGCCGAGATCGGCGGAGGCCTCGACGATCGACCAGTCGAAACTCTTCAGCCGCGCGCGCACCACCGAGCAGACGAAGGCGAGGTTGAAGACGACATGGGCGAGGATGATGGTGTGCAGGCCCATGGTTAGATTGAGCATGGAGAAGAACGAGAGCAGCGCGATCGCCAGCACGATGTCGGGAATGATCATCGGTGCGAAAATCAGCGCTTCGAGGGCCTTGCCGTATTGCCGGCGCATCTCGATGCCGATCGCCAGCAGCGTGCCGAGCAGAGTGGCGATCGCGGTCGAGACCAGCGCCACGATCAGCGTGTTGAGGGCCGCGGACAGGATCGCCGAATTCGAGGCCAGCGAGACATACCATTTCAGGGAGAATCCCGACCATGCCGTCGGCAACCCGCCTTCGTTGAAGGACAGCGCCACCAGCACGGCGATCGGGATGTAGAGGAAAGCGAAGACCAGGCTGAGCACGAGCCAGAGCGTGCGCCGCGTGGCAGGGGAGCGCTCAGCCATCGGTGTCTCCGCCGGCTTGCGTGACGTGACCCGAGGCGCGATTGGCGGCCAGCGCTTGCGCCATCAGTACCAGAAGCATGATGGCAATCAGCGCCATCGCCAGTGCCGCCCCGAAAGGCCAGTCGTTGGCGGTCAGGAACTGGTCGTAGACGAGGTTGCCGATCATCTGGAAGCGGCCGCCGCCGAGCAGCGCGGGCGTGACGAAATTACCGATCGACAGCACGAAGACGAAGACCGCGCCGGCGGCGATGCCCGGTACGGTCAGCGGCAGGATGACACGACGGAACGTGGTGGCTGCCGAAGCGCCGAGATCACGCGAGGCCTCGGCGAGTTCCGGGTTGAGTCGCGACAGCGGCGCGTAGCAGGCGAGAATGACGAAGGGCAGGTAGTTATAGACCAGGCCGGCGATGACGGCGCCTTCGGTGTAGAGCATCGACGGCGGCTCGCCGGTGTAGCCGAACCAGCGCAGCAGCTGGGTAATCAGGCCTTCGCGGTTGAGCAGCACGATCCAGGCATAGGTGCGGATCAGATAGTTGGACCAGAACGGCAGCACGGCGAAGAACAGGAACACTGGCTGCCACCGGCGCGGTGCCGCCGATATCGCGTAGGCGGCAGCATAGCCGATCACCACCGCGATCAGGGTCGCGGTGCCGGCGATGCGCGCCGAATTGAGGAAGATGCCGGCATAGAGCGGGTCGAAGACCAGGCCGAAATTCTCCAGCGTGAAGGTGTATTCGATGCCGCCATAGATGCCACGCCGGAAGAAGGCGAGCGCCAGTACCAGCGCGCACGGCACCACCATCAAGGCCGCGAGCCAGGCCAGCGCCGGGGCCATCAGCAAGGAGGAACGAAGTCTGGTTGAGGACACGATTGGGTACCGCATTCAGCGGCCGACGGCGGAAACCCGCCGTCGGCCGTGGTCTCTGATGTGCCGCCGCTTACTGCGCAGCCTTGATCTCGCTGACGATCTTCGAATAGTCGCGCTGGGCGTCGCCGACGTCACGCAACTGCTCGAATTTGACGAGATCGGCCACCGGCATCGCCATGTTGGGGAATTTTGCCAGAAAATCGGCCGGCAGGCTCTCCATGGCCGGCTTGTTCGGCACCTTGTAGTCGATGTTCTGCGCCGCCCAGGCGTGGTTCTTGGCGTCGAGCATGAAGTTGATGAACTGGAAGGCGGCGTCCTTGTTGGCGGAGGCCTTCATCACCACCATCGTGTCGACCCAGAGGTCCGAACCTTCCTTGGGAATGACGTATTTGATCTCCGGCTTTTCGGCGATGCCGTAATTGCACCAGCCGTCCCAGGCCTGCACCATCAGTGCCTCGCCGGACACCAGCTTGGAATAGAAGGTGGTGTCGTCATAGGCGAGCAGGGTCTTCTTGGCCGAGATCAGCAGATCCTTGACCTCGGCCATCTTGGCCGGGTCGGTTTCGTTGACCGAATAGCCCTTGTCGAGCTGGCCGGCGGCCAGCAGCCAGCGGTCGGTCGCCAGCATGGTGGTCTTGCCCTTCAATTCGTCGGAGGGCGCGAGCAGGTCGCTCCAGCTGGCCGGTGCGACCTTCATCAGATCCGAGCGATAGCAGAGGCCGGTGGTGCCCCAGGTGTAGGGCACCGAGAAGGCATTGCCGACATCGTGCGGCAGCTTGGCTGCTTCCGGATAGAGGTTGGCGAGGTTGGGGATCTTGGCGTGGTCGATCGGCTCGGTCAGGCCGAGCTTGTTCAGCACCTCGGCGAAGGGTGAGGAGACAAAGACCACGTCATAGCCCTTGCCGCCGGCGGCGATCAGCTTGCCCATGATCTCTTCATTGGTGGCATGCACCACCACTTCGCCCGAAACGCCGGTTGCGGTCTTGAAGGCGGCCATGGCGTCGGGTGCCATGTAGCCGTCCCAGTTGGAAATGACGAGGTCGGCAGCCGTCGCCGGCGCGGACAGCGCCAAGGCCAGGCCAAGTGCGATCGAAGATGTTTTCAGCGCACGGCGCCGCAGGCTGGTAGCGGTCATGACAGACTCCCATTCGGTTGATCGTCGAATTTCATTCGCCGGACCAACGCTTGCGACCCTTGCCGCTGCCTCGATCCTGTTCCCTCGGTCTTTTTCTCGCCGATTGTGCTGACAGTACTATTGCAGAAAAAAGTACGTCAATCCATAATTTGTCAAACGACCGAGGAAACTGGCCGATTGCGTCCGTTCGGGCGATCGGTCAAATCAATGCGGTCATCTCGTTTTCCGCTGGACCAGCCATGCAAGCCGCAGCCAGACGACCCCGCACCAACCATCTTGATCTGGCGCAGCGCATCCTGGATGTGGCGCGCCAGCGCGGCTTCGAGCCCGGTGCACGCTTGCCCGAGCAGCAGATCGCGTCGCTGTGCAATGTCTCGCGCACGCCGGTGCGGGCGGCACTCGGCCTGCTCGCGGAACGGGGCGTCGTGCGCTGGGAGGCGGAGTCCGGTTATCATCTGGCCATCGACCTCACCGCGCAGGCTTCGGTCGCCACGGAATTGCCCGCTGCCGAGGAGGACGAGTTGGCCGAGGCGATCCTGCGCGACCGCTCGGCGCGGCGACTGGACCAGACGGTGACCGTCGCGGGATTGATGCGGCGCTACAGTGCCGAGCGCAAGACGGTATTAAAAGCGTTGAACAAACTGACCGAAGAGAATCTGCTGGATCGTGCGCCTGGCCAGTCCTGGCTGTTTCGGCGCACGCCCGACGATCCGGAAGCGCAAGGCGACAGCTACGAGTTCCGCTTGCTGCTCGAGCCCGCGGCCATCCTGACGCCCGGCTTCAGGCTGGACGGCGCGCGGGCGGCGACGTTGCGCCAGGCTATGGAAGCGCTGGTGACGCTGCCGGACGCCGCCTTCGACACACGCGAGTTC
>NZ_RZQA01000338.1:0-6204 GCF_004022915.1 Mesorhizobium sp. M7A.F.Ca.US.006.04.2.1 | reverse complement strand
CGCCAGCATCGCTGGATGGTTCGAGGCGACCGCCTCATCGGGCGATCTGATTGCAGCGTTCAACCTCGGCCTCTGCTTTGCCGAGGGCGTCGGCGTGCGAAAGGACGAGGAGCAAGCTGCCCGATGGGTGAGGCGGGCAGCCGAAGGCGTGGCCGATGCGCAATATGCCTACGCGCGAATGCTTCAGGATGGGCGCGGCGTGGCTGCCGATCTGAAACAAGCCCGTTGCTGGTTTGAGCGG
Source organism: Mesorhizobium sp. M7A.F.Ca.US.006.04.2.1 (assembly GCF_004022915.1). NCBI lineage: Bacteria > Pseudomonadati > Pseudomonadota > Alphaproteobacteria > Hyphomicrobiales > Phyllobacteriaceae > Mesorhizobium > Mesorhizobium sp. M7A.F.Ca.US.006.04.2.1. The sequence goes on along the minus strand of NZ_RZQA01000338.1, from coordinate 5,963 downwards.
GCGGCCAATGCTGGCATGGTCGACGCGCAGGTGGCGTTTGCCGAAATGCTTCTCAACGGACGTGGCGGCGCCTGTTTGCCTCAGGCTGCCGCGCAGTGGTTCAAGCGGGCAGCCGCAGCCGGGCACGCCGGGGCTATGTTTGCGATCGGTGCCCAGTACGCGAATGGCCAAGGTCTGTCCTTCGACCCGGTCGCAGCGCAGAAATGGTTCGCGGCCGCCGCCGAGCGGGGACATGGCTATGCCCAACTCATGCTCGGGGGCTATCTCTGCAATGGTCGTGCCGGGGAACACAACCCGGTAGCAGGCCGCCTTTGGCTCGAGCGAGCATTTGCGCAGGGTGTTCAGGAAGCGGCGAATGAACTCTCATAGTTTGCCTCGAAGGCTGGCTCTGCGGGGGCCATAGGTCTGGTGGAAGAGCTACGCTCTGTTTAGGATCCGAGCACCGAGCGCCAATTATCGCTCCTGATTGTGGTCCTTAAATTGGGCCGAGCGGACTCGCCGCTGCAGCGGGACGCCAAGGACGGTGTCGTTTAGGCAACCGCGAAGAGATCGCGCCAAGAAACCGAGATTGAATTGGCCGGCGCCTGGCCAGCGGACGCCAGTCGGGATAGGGAGCGGGCCACACGGAACAGATCCGCCGCCGGAAAGTGGATGCTGCCCGGAAAAGCCCGTCCTCGATCTTGCCCGATGGCCGCTACCGGGGAGCAAGATTGCTTGCCATCGCATGCCGGGACGTCTCAACCGTCGACATATTCCTGCTCGAATCCAGCAAACTTAGTCAGGCCCTGCTGATCGAGCACACGAACGTGGCCCTGCCGAAATTCGAGAAACTTGCGCTCGCGCAGTTCCCGCAGCATCCGGTTGACATGAATGGGAGTGAGTCCCAGTGCGTCCGCCAGATCGTACTGGGTGAGAGGGCATTCATAGCTGTTGCGCGTGACAGAGCCGATTCGTTCCAGACGCGTCATCAGTTCGAGGAAGAGATGCGCCGTCCGCGCCAAGGCGCTGCGTCGTCCCACATTGGTCAGATGTTGAGCGACAACCGCTGCATTGTGCACGAGGGTTTCGAGAACAAGGGAGAACAGATGGGGCGACTGCATGGCCGCAACGGCAAATGTCTTGGTCGAAGCCACCAGAACTGAAATTTCGGTTTGAGCCACAAACGTTTCAAGAGCCCTGCCCGAGTAGGACTGAGGTAGGACGATGTCGCCTTTCAGTGCAAAATCTAGAATCTGTCGCTGCCCGCCGGCAAGTTCATGAGAAATGCACCCCCAGCCCGACTCGACAATGAACATGCGATCGCAATCCTCGCCCTGATTGACGATGACCGTCTCCGCCAGATAGCGCTTCGGCGTGAATCCCAGCCTTTTGATCAGCGCCGTATCGTCCTCATACGACAGGCGTTTTTCATTCCCGCGCAAAAATGGATGTGGCGTCATTCAGAAGCAACCCCGCCCAACTACTGCCCGAACTACCTCCCTCGCATACACCGTACATTAAAATTGATGTGAAGAATATGCTCCAATGCACTATCGATGACGTGGCAACGGCAGTTTTGGTTGAAGATAACAAGTTTTTCCCGGTCGGCCGATGGCGACAGGTTAAGTCTTATTTCTCTTGAAATTTTCCCGCATGGAATCGACTATTTCGCTGGCGACGAGGCAGCTGCGATTGTCCGCTTGCTCGGCGGCATTTCGTAACGTCATCGACGCGTCCTTAAGTAGCCCTCTAATCTCTGCTGCTGACAAAAGCTCGGACGCTTCGAGTTCCAGCAGCACGGATTCACTCACGTGCAGCGCAGCAAGCGCCACCGCTCTAGGCCTTGTGGCAAGCAGTTTCAGAAGGTCACTGCTGGGTCTCGCACGGACTTTTTTTTTGGCCATCGTTGCGTCTCAACCGTTCGGACAAGATGGTTCACGTCTCAAAGTTACAACGCCTTGACGAATTAACCGCATTTCCATGATCGGGAGAGGTCGTTCAATGTGGCGTCAGGCATCTTCCCAAAGCATACTATCCCGCTTTGAGGCAGCGACACAGAGGCAAGTGCTACCGAATTTGCCGTAGCTACGACGTCCCTATCACCTTGCGGTACCTTGCTGATAAGCGGCGCAGGAAGCATGCCTACGACCGAACCGGGGAGGGCATGATGGCAGGAATATGCATGCGGGGGGTGTGTGCGGGCAATTTGCTTCGGTGGCGAGCCGGCCTGGCTACTCCCTAAGGGTGTATGGAGATTGGCACATCCTCAGGTGATACTGCGACGATGAACCGGACGTTCTACGCCAAGCTCTATCACATTGACGGGCTCGCGCGCGCCATCGGCTGGAGGAAACTGGTCTCAGTACTCCTTCGCCGCGCACTCGGGATCGGCTCGGCGATGAAAGTTCGCTGTGGCGATCATGAATTGCTGATCAGGCCTACCGACAGCGACTTGTTTGTCATGTCACAAATTTTTGGGCACGGCGAATATGAAATTGGAAAGGGTGGACAGAGCGCGCTCAACCGGCTCGCGGCAGGATGGAGACGGAGGGGGATCATACCCGTTATCGTGGATGCCGGCGCTAACGTTGGCTACTCGTCGATTTTCCTCAGAGACCAGTATCCTGATGCTGTGGTGATGGCCATCGAACCGGATCGCCAAACGCATGAAGTCTTACTCTCGAACTGCGCCGGTCTAGAGCGGATTATGTCTGTTTACGGCGCACTCTGGTGCCACGAGGGCGAAGTTGCACTTGTCAACAGCGAGCGCCCATCGTGGGCACGGGGCGTGGCAGACGGAGAAGGCGTGCCGTCGGTCACCTTACGGGGCCTTCTTGCCAGACTGCCCAAGGCGAAATTGCTGATGCTTAAGATGGACATTGAAGGCGCGGAGCTGGAGGCAACGCGAGACTGCGGCAAGGTCCTCAAGCATGTGCCGTGCATCATCGTGGAACCACACGACTTTATGTTTCCCGGCCGAGGCTGCCTCACTTTCGTCTACTCGCTTTTGAGCGGAAGGAAGATCGACAGCCTCGTCAACGGCGAGAACCTCATATTCATTGCCTCGGAACTCCTGGCAGCACCGGCAGCCTCACGGCGGCCGACGACCGGGGGAAAGCGAGCGTTGCCGGTGCGCGCGGCCAAGGCTGTGCCTTAGCGGCCGCGCCAGGAGCCGATATCTGCGGTCGTCAAGGTTCGGTGTAGACGACCTTCGCCAACTACGGTTCGGCACGAACACCGTATCTCAGGATCGTCGCATCAGGAGCGACCCAGTACCTGCCTCAAACCCGTCTTGCTCACGTCCGAAGCAGGAAGCGGGAAAGGTTCGACTTGGCCCGCGGTCTTGTCCAGATACTGCATCAATGCCGTCACCAGATGGTAGAAGATGCTCGCCGGCACCTCCGTTGCCAGTGACCTTCCGCGCTCGTCAATCCTGTCGATCCACAAGCCAAGCGGCGCGGGATCGATGTGCCATCTGAACAGGCGCGCGACACGGGCTTCGATCTCAGCTTTCAGGTCAGGCCCGCCAATGCCATCCAAGGCTACGGCTGCCTTGACGGCTTCGCATTGCGGCCAGCTGCGGGAGAGCCGGTCGAGAGGGATTCCCTGCCGCGATACGGCAGCAAAAGCCAGACCTGTTGTCCGGTTCAATCCACTGGCGACCGCCGATGAATAGAGCTTCCTTGCGTAGGCGACCAAGTCTTTCTGGCCGCTCGCTCGTGCGAAATCGACAAGGAGCGAAGCCCATTCGAAGTGATGCCCCGGTTCGGTCCACTGTCCTTCATCTCCCTGCAACGGCAACCAATCGGCGTCGAAACGTTCCCCAACCGTCCAGCTTTCCTGGTCGAAGAAATGGCTCCGGAAGAGATCGATGATGCGTGCTGCCCGACGCAGATATTCACGGTCGCCCGTGGCGCCATACCAGGCAAGAAATGATTCCAGCATGTGCATGTGTGGGTTCGAAGACCGCGCACCGTTCCAGCCGGGGCTCTCGAGGAACCCGGTCAGACTGTCGTGCTCGAGGTGGGCGTCGATGAAACGAAACGTCTGTTGTGCCAGTTCCAGGGCATCGTGGTGTCCGCATCGGTGAGCTTGAGCCAGCGCCAGGAGCACGCAGGCATGGTCGTAGGCGTCCTCGGTCGGGTCGGCCACGCTGCCGTTGGCATTGAGAGTTCGCACCCACCCGCCGCGGTTCGTGCGGCCGAATCTTGCGATGAAGTCGATACCGTGTTCGATGAGTTTGTCCGCCGGACCAGTCCAGCCACGTTCCTTGGCGACTGCGAAAGCGTAAATCTGGCGAGCCGCAGTGCGCATGCGCTTGGGTTTGCCCAATGGCCTCGCATCGAAGCCCAGGGCCTCATGGAAGCCGCCGTAAACATCGTCGACGCCAGCGGTGGACCACAGCGGCAGGGTTTCTTCGAAGAGCCAGTGCTCCACGCGCTTGCGCCATGAGCCACTGATGATGATCCGGTCTTCGGAGGCAGTAAATTTCGTTTCGAGGCGCCCGCTCTTCTCCAGCTGTTCGACGATTTTTTTCACGTTCTGGCTGTGGCTGACGGGTGCGACGAATACCGCATCTGGCGTCGCCACGATCGCAACATCCTTCATCCCGACCACGGTCAGCAGTCTGCCCTGGCTTCTGAAGTAAGAGTCCTGGCAATCGATGGCGACGATATCGCCCATTGTGACATTGCCGTTGCTGTCCGTGGGGCTGGCCTCCATTAGGGATTGCCATGAGCCAAGGTCGGTCCAGTGGAACGAGGCCCTAACCATTGCGATGTCGCGCGCATGCTCCATGATTGCGTAGTCGATCGAGGTCGAGGGGACGGCCAAGTAGAAGCCTTGTGTCAAATAAAGGCCCGAGACGTCGGTCCGCGCTCCCTTGTAAGCCCGTTCCGCGGCGTCCCAGATGTCGGGCTGGAACTCGAGAAAAGCCTCCCGCATGGTGTCGGCTCGAAAGAGGAAAATGCCGGCGTTCCAGTAGAATTGTCCCGAAGACATGTATTTGCGAGCCGACTTGGCGTTCGGCTTTTCGACAAAGCGCGAAACCGAGGCTACTGCGTCAGCATCTGCCGTGGTCTCGATGTAACCATATCCGGTTTCGGGATGCGTCGGCTTGATCCCGAACACGATGATCTTTCCTGAATCGGCGGCAGGCACGCCGGCCTTGACGGTTTCCCAGAATTGCGTTGTCGTCGATATCTGATGGTCGGAGGGGACCACGAGCACAAGGGCGTCGGCTCCATATTCGGAGATCGTTTGCAGGGTGGCTATGGCGACGGCGGCCGCGGTATTGCGGCCGACCGGCTCGAAGATCGGTCTGCCGCCGTTCAGGCCGAGCGGTACTAGGTCCGAGATAACGCGCTCGGCATGCCGTTCGGAGGCTATCAGGTAGATCGGCGTCTCTCCGTCCGGCCGCGCCTTAAGGCGACGAACAGTCTTGGCAAGCATAGAGCCATCCCCCGAAAGATCGTGGAATTGCTTGGGGTTGTCTTCGCGCGAGAGCGGCCACAGCCGTGAGCCGACCCCCCCGCTCATGACAAAACTTACGATCCGGTCAGACATGGTCCAATTCCTCTCAGAATGTCTGGTTGTAGGCTCCGACCTCTGGATTGCCGCCCAGCACGCCATCGAGAGCCTCGAGTATCTCTCGGCGCCGCTCTGGCGACACAGGCTTTCCACAACCAGGACGATCTCCGCTTTGTTCGACGACGCCCAGGCCCCAGGTGCCGTCCTGAAAGCCCGTGGCTTTGATCGGAGCACTGGTTTTGAAGGCGAATGTGTTTGGACTCGCGTGTCCGACTATGTTCACGGTCACGATTTCCGCTCCGCAGTTTAGCGCCAACAGTCGTAACACGCGCCGCACGTGGCCGCCTTCATGAATTCGAGTAGCCCTATCGCCCTAGCTGCCACCCCTCATCCAATATGAGCATGCCCGCCGATGACCGAAAGGATGTCTCGTGCAAGCATGAGAGTCTTGTATC
>NZ_RZQA01000337.1:0-6213 GCF_004022915.1 Mesorhizobium sp. M7A.F.Ca.US.006.04.2.1 | reverse complement strand
GTGCAGCGCCACGGCAATGAATCGCAGAAGCAGCGCTATCTTCCGCAAATCGCCTCCCGACAATTGAGGCTGCAGGCGTTCGGTGTGACCGAACCGACCAGCGGCACCGACACCACTTCAATCCGTAGCTTCGCGCGCAACGACGGCGATTACTACGTGGTCAACGGCCAGAAGATCTGGACAAGCCGGGCGGAACATTCCGACCTCATGTTGCTGCTCGCGCGCACCACCCCCAAGGATCAGGTGGCCAAACGGACCGAAGGCCTGTCGGTGTTTATTCTCGACATGCGGGAAGCGCTCAAGCAGGGTCTCTCAATCCGGCCGATCCGGACGATGATGAACCATTCCACGACAGAGGTCTTTTTCGACAATGTGAAAATCCCTGCCGAAAACCTGATCGGTGAGGAGGGCAAGGGCTTCCGGTATATCCTCTCCGGGATGAATGCCGAGCGGATCCTGATCGCCGCCGAATGTGTCGGCGACGCAAAGTGGCTGATCAACAAGGCTTCTACCTACGCATGCGACCGCAATGTCTTCGGCCGGGCCATCGGCGCCAACCAGGGCGTCCAGTTTCCCATCGCAAGGGCTTACGCCAACATGCGTGCAGCCGAACTCATGGTCCGCGAAGCCACCCGGCTCTATGAGGCCGGCCAGGACTGCGGCGCTGAAGCGAACATGGCCAAGATGCTGGCTGCTGATGCTTCCAACGAAGCCGCCAACGCCTGTATCCAGACGCATGGCGGCTTCGGGTTCGCCGAAGAGTATGACGTCGAACGCAAGTTTCGCGAAACCAGGCTTTACCAGGTTGCCCCGATCTCGACGAACCTCATCCTGTCCTATCTCTCCGAGCATGTGCTCGGGATGCCGCGTTCGTACTGACGGTCAGGGCCAGTGGACACGACCCAGCAGGACTTATCGGCGCAATGGCATGGCCGTCAGACCGAAAGCATCGATGTTGTTTCGGAGCGCCTCGTAGAGAGCTTCTGCGCCGTTTTTGAACCCCATCTAGCGCCGCTGCCCGCAGATACCGCCCCGTTGGGCATTCATTGGTGCCTGTCGCCGGCCATTGCCGGAATGGGACAGTTGGGGGCTGACGGTCACCCCGCCAAGAATCTGTCTTTGCCGCCCGTGCCGCTGCCGCGCCGCATGTGGGCTGGCGGTGAGCTACAGGTGCATGATCACCTTAGAGTTGGTGACAAAGTCCGCAAGGTCTCTACGATCCAGGACATAGTGCGCAAGCAAGGCCGATCCGGTGAACTCTGGTTCGTCGCGGTCGGCCACACGTACCATTCCGACCGTGGTCTCGCCCTGAGTGAACGACAGGACATCGTCTACCGGGAAGCCGCGGGATTGGGGAATGGCGTGTCTCGAAACACCTCGCCGGCGGCACCCACGACAATCCGGCCAGCAGCGCAAGTGTGGTCTGTCATTCCTTCGTCGACGTTGCTCTTCCGCTATTCCGCGATCACCTTTAATGGTCACCGTATACACTACGACTGGCCTTATGCGACCGAGGCTGAAGGCTACGAGGGACTGGTTGTCCATGGCCCCCTCCAGGCTACGCTCCTTCTCAACCTCGCGGCGTCCCAAGGCGTCGCTATACCCCTGACGTTTCGCTACCGCGGGATAGCTCCGGCGATCGCGGACCGTGCACTGACCGTCAGGGCCGGCGTCGATGGTCGGCGCCTCTGGACACAAGGCGAGGGCGGCGCGGTGCACATGGAAGCCGATATCGATAGGGGTATGGCCTGATGTGTACACAGGGCAACGTGCATTTTACGTCTGTCGCGCCTTTGTTCGTTCCGGCCGATCGGCCAGAGCGTTTTGAAAAGGCCGACCGGTCCGGAGCCGACACGGTCATTATTGATCTTGAGGACGCTGTTGCGCCTGCCGCCAAGGATGGCGCCCGGTCCAATCTTCACCATGCCCTGACATTGCGGAACCCCACCTACGTCCGGGTGAATGGCCAAGACAGCAGCTGGTATGCTGCCGACCTTGCTGCGCTCAGGACACTCGGGCTTCGGCGGATCTGCCTGCCGAAAGCGCAGTCCGCAGCGACCCTCGACGCGGTGGTTCGGGTTTTGGGTGGCGACATCGAGATCATAGCGCTGATCGAGACGGCGCGGGGGCTGGAAGCGGCGGGGGCGTTGGCCGCTCATTCGCATGTCGCCAGGCTGGCCTTCGGACCTGCGGATTTTGCGCTGGACTTGGGTGTTCCCGCCTCTCATGACCTCAAAGCGCATGCCATGATGCGGCTGGCGGTGGCGAGCAGGGCCGCCGGCAAGCCCCTGCCGTTGGATGGCCCATCCTTCGAGGTCACGGACACCGCCAGACTGGCCACCGAATGCCGGCAGGCCTTGGATCATGGGGCCGGGGGGAAGCTTTGCATACACCCTGCCCAGACTTCCCATGTCAGCTCGGCTTTCCAGCCGAGTGACGAGCAACTGCGCTGGGCGCAGCGCGTCGTCGACGCGGCCCGGGACGGCGCAGCGCGCCTTGTCGACGGCAGGATGATCGATGCTCCCATTGTAGCCCAGGCCTGGGCACTACTCGCGCGGGACCGTTCGCAATTTAGTAAAGGTGTCTAACCATGGCCGTATCAGCGACACTCCTCAACAAGATCAAGGACAAGGATCTGATCCGGGAAGCGGGATTGATCGGCAAAGAGTGGCTCGGCCAGTCCCGGTCCGGGCAAACCTTCGAGGTGACCAACCCTTCAAACAGCGAAGTGCTGGCCACGCTGCCCGATTTTACCCGAGCCGAGATCGCCAAGGCGATCGATGTCGCCTATGTCGCCCAGAAGGAGTGGGCTGCCCGCACCGGCAAGGAGCGCGCTGCAGTCATTCGGCGCTGGTACGATTTGACGATCGCCAATCTCGATGACCTGGCGACGATCCTGACCGCTGAAATGGGGAAGCCGTTTGCCGAGTCCAAGGGCGAGATCCTCTACGGCGCGTCCTACATCGAATGGTTTGGCGAAGAGGCCAAGCGCGTCTATGGCGACACCATCCCGGGGCATGCCCGTGACAAGCGGATCGTCGTGATCAAGCAACCTGTAGGGGTTGTCGGCGCCGTTACACCCTGGAACTTTCCCTCAGCGATGGTAGCGCGCAAAATCGCTCCGGCGCTGGCGGCAGGTTGCTCGACCGTCTTCAAACCGGCAGCCCTGACACCACTCTCCGCCCTGGCGCTGGCGGTACTTGCGGAAAGGGCAGGGGTGCCGGCCGGACTGGTGAGCATTGTCCCGATCACGAAAAGCTCGGACTTCGGCGATGAGGTTTGCGAAAACGAGAAGGTCCGCAAACTCACGTTCACCGGGTCGACCGAAGTCGGCCGCACTCTCATGGCGCAAGCCTCCGCGCAAGTCATGAAACTGAGCATGGAACTGGGCGGCAACGCGCCCTTCATTGTCTTCGACGATGCCGATGTCGATGCGGCCGTCGAAGGAGCCATCGTCTCCAAGTTCCGCAATGCTGGCCAGACCTGTGTCTGCGCCAATCGCCTTTACGTGCAGAGCGGCATCTACCAAGAGTTCGCCGACAAGCTCGCGCGTCGCGTCAACACCTTCAAGATCGGTGACGGCTTCGCGGAAGGCACCGACATCGGCCCGCTAGTCGACGACCGCGCCGTATCGAAGGTGAGGCGTCACATTGAGAATGCCGTCTCCCAGGGCGCCAGCATTGTGGCGGGTGGGCCAGACCATCCTCTTGGCGGCAATTTTTTTTGGCCGACCGTCCTGACTGGGGTAACCTCCGAGATGGCGGTGGCCCGTGAAGAAACGTTCGGGCCGTTGGCGCCCTTATTCCGTTTCGAAACCGTCAACGACGTCATTGAGATGGCAAATGATACCGAATTCGGGCTTGCGGCCTATTTCTACGCCAAGGACATGGGCCGCGTGTGGGCCGTTGCGGAGGCCTTGGAATACGGCATGGTCGGCATCAACACCGGCTTGATTTCGACCGAAGTCGCGCCGTTCGGCGGTATCAAGCAGTCGGGTTTTGGCCGGGAAGGCTCGAAATACGGCGTCGATGATTACCTGGAGCTGAAATATTTGTGTTTTGGAGGCCTAACGAGCTAGGGGCAACACAAGCCTTTTCTTGCGTCCTACATATCCGAAAGGCGCGTTGAGAGATCGGGACGTTCAAAGACGGCGGACTGCAGCTCCGTGCCGAGCCCCGGTCCTTCCATCGGAAGAACGTACCCGTCGACGACACGTGGCAACTCGGTGACCAATTCCTTGTACCAGCCAGTATAGAAGGCGCGCACGGATTCCTGGATCAGCGTGTTGGGCTGTGAGAAGGACGAGTGGACTGCCGCCACATACGCCACCGGTCCCGTGCAGTCGTGCGGCGCATAGGGACGATGATAGGTATCGGCCAGTGCTGCGATCTTGCGGCCTTCGGTGAGCCCGCCGGTCCACACCAGGTCCGTCATGACTATGCCGATCGCGCCCGCCTCCAGCATATCCTTGTAGGGGAATCGCGATCCCAGCGTCTCGGAGGCGGGCTGGCTCTGAGTACGACATCATCCCCTTCGGAACCGAGGCGCTGCATGTCCTGCGCGCCGAGCGCGGCTTCGTCGTGGTGGGACAGGACACCGACGGGACGGTCACTCCCATGGATCTTGGGATGGGCTGGATCGTCTCGAAAAAGAAGAGCGACTTCATCGGCAAACGCGGGTTCTCCGCTCCGGAAGTGGCGCGCGAGGGTCGCAAGCAGTTCGTCGGGCTTTTGACCGAGAAGCCCAACTACGTGATTCCGTTTGGCTCGCATCTGGTCGAGAATGCCACCCAGAAACCGCCGCTCAAAACCGTTGGCTGGGTCTGCTCGACCTATTGGTCCGAAACGCTGGGGCGCTCGATCGCACTCGCGTTGGTGGAGAACGGCCGAGCGCGCATCGGCCAGACCTCGACCGTCCGCAACATCAACGGCGATGTGGAAAAGGTAACCCTCACGCAGCCCTGCTTCTTCGATCCAAAGGGAGAACGTGCAAATGCTTAATCGTGTCGGTTTCGAGCCCGTTGAATGCTCACTAATTTCGGCGAAGGCGCCCGTACGCGGCGCGGCAAATCTGGACCAGGTCGACCAATTCGGTGCGATCAACCTGCGCCTGTCCAATGCAAGCCTACCTGCGAAGGTGACGAAGGAATACGGATTGCTGCTGCCCGCGAGCCCCAACACTTTCACTCAAGAAGGTGATGTGACGGTGCTTTGGCTGGGCCCAGACGAGTGGATGATCCATGCGCCTTTCACAAAGACCCACGATCTGAAGCAGGGACTGGAGAGTGAGCTCGCGGACCGGCACGTTGCGGTGACGGATGTCTCGGACAACTCGGTAGCCATGGAACTGGGCGGCCAATCCGCCCGGCGCATTCTTGAGAAGGGCTGCCCGCTCGACCTCCATCCGCGTGCGTTCGGCCCCGGCCAATGTGCGCAGAGCCATTTTCTCCAGGCGGTGATCCTGCTGGCTCAAACCGAAAGCGATCGGTTCCTGCTTCGGGTGCGCCGTTCGATGAGTGAGTACCTGTGGGATGCCCTCGCCGACGCCATCCTGAAGGAAAGTCATTGAGCTGGATTGCCGTGGCGGCGGCATCGCTCCCGCCTCGAACACTTCGTCGATCTTGCGATAGATGTCGAACCGGCCTTCGCCTTTCAACATGAAGAGCTGCGCGGTGCGATAATGTTCGTCGCCCGCTGAAAGAAGTTGCGCGCACTGATCCAGTCGCCGTGAGCCTCGGCCACGCGACCTCGCTCTTCAGATTTGCGTGCATCTTCTATGGCGCGTGAAAATTCCTGCTCCAACGGCGACCGCGTCGCGATGCACGCGCCACATGCCGACGCGGTCGAACAAGTCATAGTTCGCCAGCGAGCGCTCGCCGTCTTTCTCACGGAGATCGGCCACGCTACATCTCGGTCACGAACTTCGTCCGCAGATAGGCGTCGAGGCCTTCGATGCCGCTTTCCGACCCATAGCCGGATTCATGAACGCCGCCGAACGGTGTTTCCGGTGTCGACACCATCATGTGGTTGACGCCGACCATTCCGGCTTCCAACGCCGCCTCGGTCTTTTGGGCAAGGGTGAGATTGCGGGTGAAGACAAAGGAAGCCAGTCCGTAGGGCAGCGAATTGGCCCGCTCGATCATGTCGTCGAAGGTCGAGAAGGTGGTCGTCGGCGCGATCGGCCCGAACGGCTCCTCGGACATGATACGCGCCG
>NZ_RZQA01000336.1:0-6214 GCF_004022915.1 Mesorhizobium sp. M7A.F.Ca.US.006.04.2.1 | reverse complement strand
GCGTTGCAAAAGGTCAGCTATTGCGGTGCGGTGGGCTTGTCCACCAGCCTCTCAACCAGTCGCCTGAGTTCCGAAGGTGTCGTGTGACCGCCGACGATCTCATGGTAACTGATGCCAGCACGTCGCAGCGCTTCCTTTTTGACCGCATCACGTGCTGCTGCTGTGCCTTGGTGATGCGCATGGCCTTGGTATTCGAGCGCATGTCGAGGCAGACAAGTCTCGTCCACAAGAAGAAGGTCCACTCGTTTCGAGTTGATGCAGCTGTAGGCGTCAGCGTTCGCGCTGCGCAAAATTTCGCCCAGTGACACTTGGGCCATCACCTGCCATCCCGGATTGCAGCTGATCACCATGCGATCAAGTTCCTTGAAGACGCGCACTTCACTCCTGTTGAGGAGCGGTTGAATAGTGAAGCTCGCACCCATGACGATCCGCAACTGGTCAGCAGGATCAGTCGGTTTCGGTGGCGCGGAAACAGGCTTCGGGGCAACCCATAGGCCGCTAAGAATGTCGCCCCCTCTGCGCTCTCTCGCCCAGCGCCTGCTATTGCTCTCCCTCCATGCCTGCCTCCGTTTCCTCGATAGGAGACGTTCCAAGGCCATACCAATGAAGACGCCAGCTAACAGAATGCAAATTAGCGAAAGAATTTGCTGCGTTTGCTCACTGAGCTGGAATGGCATGCCGGAAAGCTACCTCCGCGATGCAGATTATTATTCAGCGATGACTTATATCAGTGAAATGGTATGCGCATCGTCGACCTACTGGACGCATCGGACGACCGCCTTTCCACGCGCAGGGGATCGGGGCAATATAGGCCGTTGGTTTCCGCCTTCTGGAACACGGCGATGTTGGAAATCCCGGAAGATCGATGCGAGCGTCATCGCCTCTTCAAGGCGATCGACGATGCCTTCAAGGCCGGCGACTTCGACGGCCTCGGTCTAGCCTTGGGCGGCTCTTCCCGATGGTTCGACGAGCGCATGCCGTTTGAGTTCGGCCTTGGGCATCCGCTGGAATATGCGATCTATTGGAGCCCCGTCAGCTTCATCTCGATCTTGCTGGAGGCGGGCTCGGATCCGAATTATCAGGATCATGGCGGGTTTCCGTCCATCATTGCGGCGCTGTCCACCGATCGCGCCAATAGGCTGGACATCGTGCGGGTGCTGATCGAAGCTGGCGCCGACCCCAACATGCGGGGCGTCAACGACTGGACTCCGCTGCACTATTCGGTGGCCATCCGCAGTGTCGATGCGATCCGCCTGCTTTTGGCGGCGGGCGCCGACCCGGCGCTCGAAACCCGCATCGATGACTACAGGACCGCGATCAAGGAAGCCGAGATTGCCGGCTTTGAAGGCGGTGCTTCCTTGCTGCGCGATGCGATGGCTGGGCGCAACTGACGGACAGTGAGTTGAGGCGCTAAGAAACCAGCAAATGCCAGGCTAGCCTCAAACCTTCTTCAACCCCGCCTTGAAGCGCTTGCCGTTGGCGACATAATGCGCCGCCGAGCCGCGCAACCTTGCCACGGCCGCGTCGTCCAGCACCCTGATCGCCTTGGCGGGCGAGCCGACGATCAGCGAATTGTCCGGGAATTCCTTGCCCTCGGTAACCAGCGCACCGGCGCCGACCAGGCAATTCCTGCCGATTTTCGCGCCGTTCAGCACGATGGCGCCCATGCCGATCAGGCTGTTGTCGCCGATCGTGCAGCCATGCAGCAAGGCGCGGTGGCCGATCGTGCAGCCTTCGCCGATCGTCAGCGGAAAACCGGGATCGGTGTGCATGACCGTATGTTCCTGCACGTTGGTGTCGGCACCGATGACGATGGGCTCATTGTCGCCGCGGATGACGGCGCCGAACCAGAAGCCGGCATTGCGTCCGACCCTGACGTCGCCGATCAGCGTCGCATCGGGCGCGATCCAGTTCGAGTCCGCATCGGCGAAGCTGGGCTCTGTTCCATCGATCGCATAAAGCGGCATTTCTGGTCTCCGAATCGTCTCAGCCTGGCAGCTCGGACCCTAGGAGACGGACCGACCATGAGGCAATGGCAAGCACGACGACGCCCAGCGCCAAGGTCCACGCAATTGCCGTGCAGCCGCAGGACATCAGCGCCAACGTTGAAATGCGGCGCTGACGCCGGGCATCGATGGCGTCGTTGACCAGCATGAACGGTCCCGCACAGGCCGTGGCGAGCAGCGAGCGCAAGACATGTGACGGCGACACATAGGGTTCGGTGAAGGCGACCTTGCGGCCCGACACCAGTTCCATGGCCGATCCGGCCAGCCCGCAGGCCGTCAACCCGACGGCAAAAGCAAAGAGTGTGAGTTCCAGCGGTCCCATCTTAACTTTCCGTTTACCATGAAATTGCACAGTCGTTCCATGCAGGCTGCAAGAGCCATGCCGTGCGATGTGTGCCGCCCGGGGACACTGGAGGCGGACGGGCGGCCCGAGATCCGAGGACTGAGATGAAGCAGGCAGCGCTCGCCAACGAACTCACCGTGGTCGATTCCACGCTGATGAAGCGGGTGCTCTACGGGTTCGCGGCGCTCGCCCTGTTGTCGGTGGCGATCAGCCTTGCCGGCAAATGGTTCGGCCATTCGATCGCCATGGCCGGATACACCGACGACGCAACGGCCCACCAGGTGGTGATCGGCAACAATGTCATCACGGTCCCGGCCAATGCCATCCGTTTCGCCCAGGCCCGGCGCGACGGCATCGCCTCGCGGCTCGACCTCTATCTGCGCTATCCCCAGATGGACGGCTACAGCGAGGCCGCGCGGGATGATTTCAACCATACGGGAACAGCCAAAAGCATCGTCTTCCTGTCCTTCGAACAGCAGATGATGTCGCGTGACATGAGCGGCCGCTTCGCGCCGATCTACAGCGCGCTGATCACCCGACCCGGCACTGCCGGGCCTGGCGGCACGATGATTTATGGTTTCAACGAGAAATCAGGCTATCTGAACGAGGTGCTGGTTGTCGGCAATCGCCCCGGCAAGGAGCCGTTCGTGGCCCGTTGCCTGAGCGGGCCGAGTGCCGACCAATCGCTGGCGCCTTGCGAGCGCGACATCCAGGTCGGCGACGAACTCAGCCTCACCTATCGCTTCCCAAGGGAGTTTCTGGGCGATTGGCAGGCGCTCGACGCGGCAATCGCCACCGAAGCCGGGCGCGTTCTGAAGGCGGGACGTTAAGAACGCTTCAAGGGAACCGGCTGGCCGGCCGCATGAGCCGGCCGACCGCAAGATTTGCTGGCTCAGGCCAGATCGATGTCGAGAATCGCCATCGAAAAATTGTAGTCGCCGTCGTCCTCGTCCTTGAAGACGATGCCGAGGAATTCGTCGCCGACATAGACCTCGGCCGAATCGTCCTTGCGCGGCCGCGCCTTGACCTCAAGCTTGGGGTTTTGGAAGACGCGCTTGAAATAGGCGTCCAGCTTTCTGATTTCGTCCGGCTTCAACAGTCTTCTCCGATCATCGGGCTTGCTCGTTCGAACGCGCTTCTGGCACGTCGACAATGGCGATGTAAAGGCAAGCGGCCTGATTAAGGTCTGTTGATATTCACGTGAGGCCGGCCTGCAAATGGCGGTTTCCTGCGCTTCCCCGTTCTACCGCGTCGCGGTAGAACTGTGCTCACGTACCCAAACGTACGCTCCGCTCCGGTTCTCGGAACCCACCATTTTCGGCTCGGCCTGACCTGAATCTCAAAAGACCTTGGGCGAGAACAATCGCCCATGTCTGCCCACGGCCTCAGGCAGCGGACATATGACGGTCAGATGTCGAAACTGACGACCTGATCCATCGTCTGCGACGGCAAAAGCTGGTCCATCTGGCGCGACGGCTGATCGCAGCCGGTCTCGCCGACGACGCGGGCCGGCACGCCGGCAACCGTCTTGTTGTGAGGTACGGGCGACAGCACCACCGAGCCTGCCGCGATCTTCGAGCAATGGCCGATTTCGATGTTGCCGAGGATCTTGGCGCCGGCGCCGATCAGCACGCCGTAGCGGATCTTGGGGTGGCGGTCGCCGCCGGCCTTGCCGGTGCCGCCCAGCGTCACGCCATGCAGGATCGACACGTCATCCTCGATGACCGCGGTCTCGCCGACCACGAGGCCGGTTGCGTGGTCGATGAAGATGCCCTTGCCGATGCGGGCGGCCGGGTTGATGTCGGTCTGGAAGACCGAGGACGAGCGGCTCTGCAGATAGAGCGCGAAATCCTTGCGCCCCTGGTTCCACAGCCAATGCGCCAGCCGATGGGTCTGGATGGCGTGGAACCCCTTGAAATAGAGCACCGGCATGATGAAGCGGTCGCAGGCAGGATCGCGATCGTAATAGGCCTGGATGTCGACACGTACCGTCGTCGGCCACTCCTTGTCGTCGGCCAGCATGGACTTGAAGGTCTGGCGGATGAGATCGGAGCCGATGTCCTGGTGCGCCAGCCGCTCGGCCAGCCGATGAATGACTGCTTCTTCCAGGCTGTCCTGGTTGAGGATGGTCGAATAGAGAAATGCAGCGAGCAGCGGGTCGCGGTTGACAGCCTCCATGGCCTCGTCCCGGATCGAACGCCAGATCGGATCGACCGGCTTCAATGCGCTGTGTCGGGAAATGCTGATGCTGTTCATCGCCGTCTCGTCCTGCGTCCTGCCTGGCCTGCCTGTTGTGCTTGCCTGTTGCCTGGCCGCACATATAAGCCAGATCATAGCACGATTGAACTCAATTTTCCTTAGTGCTTTGTCAAATGGATTTGGTTCGCGGGAATTCAAGCAGCCATGGAAAACGAACCCTTGATCGACGACGCGCTGAAAAGCGAGCTCTCAGGGCTCTACCGGGCACAGGGCCGCCACTACCACAACCTTGCCCATATCGAGGCGATGCTGGCGCTGGCTGGCGACTATCGAAGGTTGCTGGCCGATCCCGAGGCGATCGAAGCGGCGATCTGGTTCCACGATGCCGTCTATGACAGCAAGGCCAAGGACAATGAGGCGCAAAGTGCCGCCCTTGCCGAAAAAAAGCTGGCGGGCCGCGCAGATCCTTCACGTATCAACCGCATCTCGGCAATGATCGTCGCCACCGCCACGCACCAGGTGCCGCCGTTCGACGACGCGACGGCCACACGGGACGCAAGTCTTTTCCTGGATATGGACCTGTCGATCCTGGGTGCCGCACCGGACGCCTTCGACGCCTATGAGCGCGCCGTGCGGCGCGAGTACCACTGGGTGGAGGAGCCGATGTGGCGAGCCGGACGCAGTGCGGTCTTGAAGAGTTTCCTCGCCCGCCCGCATATCTTCCACACGCAAGAGTTTCGCCAGCGCTTCGAACCGCAGGCCCGGGAAAACATCGCGCGATCGCTGGCGGCCCTTGCAAACGGCTAAGGACAATCAGGATAAGCGCCTATCACGATGCCAAGCAGCCTCGTCCCCGACTACGGCACTGCTTCTCGCTGCCCTGGCCCTCCGCTCAGAGCGGATTTTCGGCATAGAACTCCAGCACGCGCTGCTTGAAGGTCTTGTCCCCGACGGCCAGCATATGGTCCCGGCCCTCGATATGAAAAGCGCTGGCGTTCGGCATCAACGCTGCAAGCTCATCGGGCGAGCCGCCTATGTCGTCGGTGGTTCCGACGGCGACCAGCGTCGGCTGGGCGATGCGGGCAACATCCTGCTCGCTCAGCAATTCGCGCGATTTGGCGATGCAAGCCGCCAAGGCACGGCGATCGCTGCGGGTCTGGTCGGCGAAGGCGCGAAACGACCGGCCGCGCGGATGGCTGGTCGCGGCCGGATCTTCGGCAAGCAGCGCGTCGGCAATCGGATCCCAATCGCCGACACCGTCGATCATGCCGATGCCGAGGCCGCCGAAGACCAGCGTCGCCACCTTGTCCGGATCGGACAGCGCCATGAACGCCGCGATGCGCGCGCCCATCGAATAACCCATGACGTGGGCGCGCTCGATGCCGAGATGGTCGAGCAAGGCAGTGGCATCGGAGGCCATCTTGACCGGCGTATAGTCCGCCTCATCATAGCTCTTGGACGACGCGCCGTGGCCGCGATTGTCAAAGGCGATGGCGCGGTAACCGGCATCGTTCAGCGTCTTGAACCAGCCGGGCGACACCCAGTTGACATAGTGGCTCGAAGCGAAGCCGTGGATCATCAGCACCGGATCGCCCTCGCCCGATTCCGGCTGGCGGTCGAGGAAGGCAAGGTCGAAGCCGTCATGGGTGGAAGACTGCATCTGCGA
>NZ_RZQA01000335.1:0-6243 GCF_004022915.1 Mesorhizobium sp. M7A.F.Ca.US.006.04.2.1 | reverse complement strand
AAGACGATGTGGTAGGGTTGGGCTGAAGGGCGCTCAAGCCTCATTCAGCACATCATAGATCTTGCGCATCTGCTCGCCGATCATGTCGCATTGCTCCGGCGTCGACTGGCTCATCGCCTTCTCGATCAGCGCCATATGCACTTTCAGCGCCTGCATCAGCAGCGCCTCGCCGGCTTCCGTCAGGGCGAGACGCAAGATGCGCTTGTCCTTCTCATCACCCTCGCGGCGCAGCAGGCCACGCGCTTCCAGCTGCGGCAACAGCATGGTGATGTTGGAGCGGCCGACGAGCAACTTGCGGGCAAGATCGTGCTGCGACATTCCGGGGTGGCGATAGAGGTTCATCAGCACGTCGAGCTGCGCCGGTTTCAAATCGAGCGGCGCAAGTTTCACCGCCAGCGTGCGCTCAAGCACATGGCAGGCGCGCGCCACCGCGACCCAGTTGCGGAAACGCGGGTTGTCCCAAGGCAGCTCTTGTTTATTGTTCATCTTTGAACTATTATGTTCATGCTTGAACGTATGGATGGATTCTCACTATGGCATCATTCGGGCTGAAGGTCATCCGGGGCGTGTTCGGTGCGGCAGAGCGTGTCGCGCCACGGCTCAGCGGACGCGCGGCGTTCGAATTGTTCTGCCGCACCCCGAATGTCAAGGCGCTCAGCGATGGCGAGCGCCGCGCTGTCGAGCGTGCGACGGGGTTCATGACCGAGGCGCGTCATCACCGGCTGAAGACCGCGACCGGCTGCGTCATGGTGCACGAGTTCCGGCCCGAGCCGGGCAGGGCGGCCGTCGGCACGGTGCTCGTCGTCCATGGCTGGCGCTCGCGCACCGAATATATGCGCGCCTTGATCGAAGGCTATCGCGCCGCCGGCTACAGGGTCGTTTCGCTCGACCTGCCTGGCCACGGCCAGTCGCAGGGCCGGCGCCTGAACATGGTCAATGCGGTGGATGCGGTGCGGGTTGCCGGCGAATGGTTCGGCCCGTTCGCGGCGGCGGTTGGCCATTCCTTCGGCGGCGCCGTCGCCGCCAATGCCATCGCGGGCTCGGTCAAGAACATCCCGCCGCTGGCGGCGGGACGCCTTGTGCTGATCGCGGCGCCAAGTTCCCTGCCGGCGATCTTTGCCGACTTCAGTCATATGTTGAATGTCGGCCCGCGCTCGCAAGCCGCCATGGCGGACCGGGTCGAGCATCTTTCCGGCCGGCCGCTGCACGAATTCACCGGCGACCGCCAGCTCGCCCAGGCACCGGTGCCGACCCTGGTCATCCACGCGCCGGACGACCGCGAAGTCTCGGCCGATCACGCAAGGCGCTATGCCGGCGCCGGCGGCCATGTGCGGCTCTACTGGGCCGACGGGCTTGGCCATCGCCGCATTCTTGCCGACAAGGGCGTGGTCGAACGCGCGGTCGGCTTCGTGACGCATCGCGAGCCATTGCTGCTGCATTGAGCGGCGGTCGAGATTATTTCTTCTTCTCGCCGGGTTCGACCGGCAGTCCGGCGGCCTTCCAGGCGGTGTAGCCGCCGAGGATGTGCTTGACCGGCGAAAGCCCCATGTCCTGCGCCGTCTTTGTGGCCAGGGCAGAGCGCCAACCGCCGGCGCAGAAGAACACGAAGCTCTTTCCCGAGGCGAAGAACGGCTTGTGGTAAGGGCTTTCGGGGTCGATCCAGAATTCCAGCATGCCGCGCGTGACATGCTTGGCGCCCGGAATCCGGCCGTCGCGTTCCACTTCGCGTGGATCGCGCAGATCGACGAAGATGGTGTCTTCATCGTCGAGCAGCCCGGCCGCTTCCTCCGGCGAAACCACCTCGATCACGGCGTTCGCCTCGTCCAGCAGCTCGCGATAACCCTTTTTCACGCTCTCGTCCCTCCCGGCCCTGCTGGCGGATTTCGAGCACACCAGCCGGCGTTTGTCACGCCGCGTTGCCGCCGGCCAACGTCTGCCAGGCAGCCATGGCCCCGGCAGCCGTCGCCAGCAGGGCAGCGTGCGAGGCGCCGTCTCGCGCCTGGATCGACATGCCGTGCTGGACCGTGGCGAAGAAGGTCGCGGCAGCGCTCGCGTCGAAATCCGCCGGCAATTCGCCTTCGGCAATACCGCGCTCCAGACGTTTTTGCAGGGCGGTGTGGTTTTCGGCACGACGGCGGCGCAGATCGTCGCAGATGGCGCCGCGGCTCGAATCCTGATGCAGTGCGCCCAGCGTGATCAGGCAGCCCTGCGGGCGATCGCTCTGCGCATAGGCTTTCGCCGTCAGGCACAGGAATTGTTCGATCGCCTGCCGCGCGGTCGGAGCCTCGTCCAATGCCAGCCAGATGTCGGCACCCTCGGTGTGCGAGTAAAAATCCGTCGCCTCCAGGAACAGCGCCTCCTTGCTGCCGAAGGCAGCGTAGAGGCTGGGCGAGTTGATGCCCATGGCGGCGGTCAGCTCGCTCATCGATGCACCTTCGTAACCACGCGCCCAAAACACCTGCATCGCGCGGCGCAGGGCCGCGGTTCGATCGAAGGTGCGGGGACGGCCTCGTTCCGACATGACGCTCTTTCTGTGTTGATCGATACATAATTCAGTTGACGCCAGCGGGCAAGGCTGACAGATATTTATGTATCGATCATTACATAAAAGGAGAATTCGATGTCTTCCAGCAGATTGAACGGCAAGGCCGCGCTCGTCACCGGCGGCAGTCGCGGCATCGGCGCGGCGATTGCGCGGAGGCTGGCGGCCGATGGCGCCAGCGTCGCGCTGACCTATGTGCATGGCGAGGAACAGGCCCGCGCTGTCGTCGCCGAGATCGAGGCCAAGGGCGGCCGCGCCATCGCGATCAAGGCCGACAACCGCGATGCGGTCGCCCTAGACAAGGCAGTCGATGACGCCGTAACCGCCTTTGGCCGACTCGACATCCTGGTCAACAGCGCAGGCATCTGGCGCGCCGCCCCAATCGACACGCTGTCGCTCGCCGATTTCGACGAGACCATGGAGGTCAATCTCCGGGCCCCGTTCATCGCTTCCAAGGCCGCGGCCGCCCATATGGGTGAGGGCGGCAGCATCATCTCGATCGGCAGCAACCTTGCCGAGCGGGCGACCGACGGCAGCCTCACGGCCTATTCAGCCAGCAAGGCGGCGCTGGTCGGCCTGACCAAGGCGCTGGCGCGTGACCTCGGCCCGCGCGGCATCACCGCCAATGTCGTCCACCCCGGTTCGACCGACACCGACATGAACCCGGCCGACGGCCCGCATGCCGAGCATCAGCGCCGGAAGATGGCAACGCCGCGCTTCGGCAAGGCCGACGACATTGCCGGCATGGTCGCCTGGCTCGCAGGCCCGGAAGGCCGCTTCGTCACCGGCGCTGCCCTGACCATCGATGGCGGCGCCAACGCCTGATCCCGCGGGGATTTCCGGCTGGGGCGGAACCACCCTCCGCTCCAGCCGTCACGATCTTGTGAAACCGTTCTGCAACAGGCTTTCCAAAATTTATGAAAGCTTAACGAAATCGGTATGAATCAGTATAGTCGCGCCTTACATCCGCCATGCGGTGAGCGGGACGATCGAGCGTGCGGAACGGGAACCGGTTGCGGCCGGAGCGGGTGATTCATGAAATTCCTCGGAAACAAAGCAACCGTGATGCCGCTGATGGCAATCACGGCGACGCTGGCTTTCGGTGTACCCCAGGCAGGCGCGCAGGGGCTCTTCGACATGCTTTTCGGCGGCGGCGTCAGGCATGCGCCGAAAGGCGAGTTTCCGCCCCCGCCACCGAAGAACAAGCCAAAGCCGAAAGTGTCCGGTGGCGGCGGCGGCAATGTGAAGATCAGCAGCCCGTCCTACTACACCTACAAGGCCGACCGGCTGGTTCGCGTCGACTTCTCGGCATTGGCCGCGACGCCGGCGCCGGCGACACCGCAGGACGCCGCCTTCGTCCCGTCGGCTACGGGTGCCGCGTTTCGTGATGCGGTTGCCAGCTTGGGCGACTACGAACTCTTAGCCGAGCCCGACATCGCCAAGGCGCTGATCGCGTACTACTCGGCCAATCCGGATTTCATCTGGATAAGCGGAACCAGCCTCAACAGCCGTGCGCAGGATGCGGTGCGGGTGCTTGGCGAGGCTTCAAGCTATGGCCTCACGCCCGCCGACTATACGGTCGAAGTGCCCGCTGCCGGCGCATCGTCGACCGATGCCAATGCGCAACTGAAAGAACTCGTCCGTTTCGAGATGGCGCTTTCGGCGCGTGTGCTGCGCTATGCCCACGACGCCCAGAACGGCCGCGTCGATCCCAACCGCATGACCGGCTATTATGATTTCCCGGCCAAGCCGCTCGATCTGCAAGGCGTGCTGAAAACGCTGGCTCATACCCAGCAGGTGCGCACCTATCTCGAATCGCGGCACCCGCAGAATGCGGAATACCAGGCGCTGCGCGTCGAACTGGAAGCGCTGCAGGCCAGTGCGGAAAACGAAATCGTCGTCGACCCCAAACTGCTGCTGAAGCCGGGCGAAACCAGCCCCGAACTGCCGAAGCTGCTGACCCTGATCGCGCGCAATCTCGATGACGAGATGGGCGGCGCCTATGGCGAGGTCCTGTCCAGGCTGGCCACCAGCGACGTCTATGATCCGGAACTGGTCCCGGTCATCAAGGCCGTGCAGCAGAAGGCAGGCATGAAGGGCGACGGCGTCATCGGCCCGCGCACCGTCGCGACGCTGGCCGGAACATCCAAGGCCGACAAGCTGCTGAAGGTGGAAGTGGCGCTGGAGGAACTGCGCTGGCTGCCCTCCGATCTCGGCAGCCCGCGCGTCTTCATCAACCAGCCGGCCTTCACCGCGAGCTACATCGACAATGGCGAGGAAAAGCTCAAGACGCGTGCCGTCATTGGCCGGACCACCAACCAGACCTCCTTCTTCTACGACCAGATCAAGCAGGTCGATTTCCATCCCTATTGGGGCGTGCCCCAGTCGATCATCGTCAACGAGATGCTGCCGAGATTGCGCAACGATCCGGGCTATCTCGACCGGTCCGGCTATGAGGTGACGGATTCGCGCGGCAAGCGCATTCCTTCGTCGGCGGTCAACTGGGGCGCCTATGGCTCGAACATCCCCTACAGCGTGCGCCAGCAGCCGAGCGAGGCCAACGCGCTGGGCGAGTTGAAGATCCTGTTCCCCAACAAGCATGCGATCTACATGCACGACACGCCGCAGAAATCGTTCTTCCAGCGCGATATGCGCGCGCTCAGCCATGGCTGCGTGCGGCTGCAGGATCCGCGCGGCATGGCGGCGGCGGTGCTTGGCACCTCCGTGGACTATATCGCCGAAAAGCTGAAGCACGGCCACGCGACCGAGAACGTGACACGCACGATCCCGGTCTATGTCGCCTATTTCACCGCATGGCCCGATCTGTCGGGCAAGGTCGAATATTTCGGCGACGTCTACGACCGCGACTCGCGGCTGAAGCAGGCCCTGGATGCCACGGAGGCGGTGCGTTCGCCTTCGAGTTGATTTTTAGCGCTCGAACAGCGGCCGTCGGAAGCCGGCGTCGCGCCCGGCGATCAGCCAATAGAGCAACCCGGCGACAAGGCCGGCAGCGGCAATGATGCCGATGTCGACCCAACGCTCCGGGTCCATGTCCTCCGGTGCGCTCGGCCAGATCAAGGCGAAGCCGCCGACTGCGGCGCCAGCGCCGAAAACCATGTGCAGCAGGACATTGCGCAACGAGAAGAACTCGGCGATCAGCGCGAAGATCAACGTCTGCAGCGCGGTCACCACGATGGTCAGGAAATAGACGAACATGCCGAGCGGCGGCACCAGCAGCACCGCGATCGGCGAAACGCCCATGACGTCGAAATAGTTGGGCGCATTGGGCAAGGAACTGAGCACGCCATAGATCACCGCGATGGCGATCAGGCCGACCAGCACCGATACGAAGTAGCCGGCCAACATCATCAATATGCGCTTCATCACGTGCTTTGCCGTCGCCATCCCCATCCCCCAATGCGGCGCCCGGAGCTATTCCAGGAAATGACAGTCAGCCATCAAAGCACGACTGACGCAAGGGGAGGCGCCCGCGCCAGGGCGATCGCCGAAGTTGGCGCCGGGAGCCTGTGACGCAGCCGAGAACGAATTCGCGTCGGAACGTCCCTATTTCGGCTCCGCCGTCACGGGATCATAGGTGATTTCGACCTTCGCC
Organism: Mesorhizobium sp. M7A.F.Ca.US.006.04.2.1; assembly: GCF_004022915.1. Taxonomy (NCBI): domain Bacteria; kingdom Pseudomonadati; phylum Pseudomonadota; class Alphaproteobacteria; order Hyphomicrobiales; family Phyllobacteriaceae; genus Mesorhizobium; species Mesorhizobium sp. M7A.F.Ca.US.006.04.2.1. Next base: position 88 of record NZ_RZQA01000335.1, on the reverse strand, counting down.
TTGTCCGCCGTGTAATAGGTGACGGTGTAGGCGCCGCTGTCCCAGTCGACCTCGTCCACATAGCGAAAGCCGTCGCGCTGCTCGACCT
>NZ_RZQA01000334.1:0-6243 GCF_004022915.1 Mesorhizobium sp. M7A.F.Ca.US.006.04.2.1 | reverse complement strand
GTTCCTGGCCGTCCGGCCACGCCACCGTCGGCACCATGATGGGCATTATCCTGTCCGATATGGTTCCTGAAAAGCGCGCAGAGATCATGGCGCGTGCGGCCGAATACGCCCACAACCGCGAGGTCGGCGGCATCCACTATGCGTCCGACGTCGAGATGGGCAGGATTTCCGGCAGCGTCATCGCCGCGGTCCTGCTCAACCGGGACGACTTCAAGGCCGAGTATGAAGTGGCCAGGGCCGAGCTTCGTTCGGATCTCGGCATGTAATCTTCGTCAATCGGATTAGACCAGAAAGGGGCGCTTCGGCGTCCCTTTTTTTGCTCATGGCCATGTCCGGAGGGCAGCTCGAAAAATAGTCCGTTGGCACGCCGACAACAGGTTGATATTCGATGCATCGAACGGTGGCGAGAAACTTGTCCCGCCATGGCCTTTGGAATTCGATGATGCGGCTCAGCGACTGTCACAACTTTTCCGATTTCCGCCGCATGGCGCAGCAGCGGCTGCCGGGACCGATCTTCAACTACATCGACGGCGCGGCGGACGACGAGGTCACCTATCGCCGCAACACCGAAAGCTTCGAGACCTGCGACCTGGTTCCCAACGTGCTGCGCGGGGTGAGCGAGGTCGACATGTCGGTGACGGTCATGGGCCAGAAGCTGGCGATGCCGTTCTATTGCTCGCCGACCGCCTTGCAGCGCCTGTTCCATCACCAGGGCGAGCGCGCGGTCGCCAAGGCCGCCGCCAAATACGGCACCATGTTCGGCGTGTCGTCGCTGGGCACCGTCAGCCTTGAGGAGGCGCGCAGCATCAGCAGCAGCCCGCAGGTCTACCAGTTCTATTTCCACCGGGATCGCGGTCTTAACCGGGCGATGATGCAGCGGGCAAAGGCGGTCGGCGTCGAGGTGATGATGCTGACCGTCGACAGCATCACCGGGGGAAACCGCGAACGCGACAAACGCACCGGCTTTGCCATTCCCTTCAGGCTCAATCTCGCCGGAATGGCGCAGTTCGCGCTCAAGCCGGCGTGGGCGATCAACTATTTCACCCATGAGGGCTTCGAGCTACCGCAGCTCGACGAGCATGTCGACATGGGCGGCGGCACGATGTCGATCAGCCGTTACTTCACCGAGATGCTCGATCCGTCGATGACATGGGACGACGTCGCCGAGATGGTCAAGCTCTGGTCGGGTCCGTTCTGCCTCAAGGGCGTCATGTCGGTGGAGGATGCCAAACGCGCTGTCGACATCGGCTGCAGCGGCATCGTGCTGTCGAACCATGGCGGGCGGCAGTTGGATGGCTCACGGGCGGCGTTCGACCAGCTTGCCGAGGTCGTCGATGCCGTTGGCGACAGGATCGACGTCATCATGGATGGCGGCGTGCAGCGCGGCACACACGTGCTGAAAGCGCTGTCGCTCGGCGCCAAGGCCGTCGGCGTCGGACGCTACTATCTGTTTCCGCTCGCGGCGGCCGGTCAGCCCGGCGTGGAACGGGCGCTCGAACAGATGCGGGTCGAGATCGAACGCGGCATGAAGCTGATGGGCTGCAGCTCGATCGAACAATTGTCGCGCAATAACCTTCGTTTCAGGTAATCTCGCCCCATGAAATCCTCGCTCGAAGACACGCTGCTTGCCGCGATCCGCACCATTCCGGACTATCCCAAGCCCGGCATCCTGTTTCGCGACATCACCACGCTGCTTGGCAATGCGCGCGCCTTCCGCCGCGCCATCGACGAACTGGTGCATCCCTATGCCGGCCAGAAGATCGACAAGATCGCCGGCATTGAGGCGCGCGGCTTCATCCTTGGCGGCGCCGTCGCCCATCAGCTCTCGGCCGGTTTCGTGCCGATCCGCAAGAAAGGCAAGCTGCCCTACGAGACGGTGCGCGTCGCCTACAGCCTGGAATACGGGCTGGACGAAATGGAGATGCACAAGGACGGTGTTGCTCCGGGCGAGAAAGTGATCCTGGTCGACGATCTGATCGCCACCGGCGGCACGGCTGAAGCGGCGGTCAAGCTGCTGCGCCAGATAGGTGCCGACATCCTCGCCGCCTGTTTCGTCATCGACCTGCCGGACCTCGGCGGCCGTGCCAAGCTGGAGGCGCTTGGCGTGCCGGTGCGGACGCTGATTGGGTTCGAGGGGCATTGAGTGTTCTTCCCTTCTCCCACATGGGAGAAGGAAGAAGCGCCGCCTCTACTCGGCCTTCACCAGCACGGCGCTTTCGAACTCGAGCACTTTGTCGCCGGTCGAATCGAAAGCTTCCGAACGCAGCGCCAGCAGCCGCCAGCCGGGGCGTGAGGCAATCGGGCGGTGCGACAGCGCGGTGCGCGTGAAGGTGATGGTTTGCCCGGCATAGACCGGCTTGAGCCATTTCAGGTTCTTGAAGCCAGGCGAGGGGCCGAATTCCGGCACCGGACCGGGGCCGCTCCACGCAGCGATCTCGGCGTCCATGCGGTTTTCGAGATTGAGTTTCATCCAGGTGGCGGCGGTGTGCCAGCCGGATGCGCAGAGCCCGCCGAGCACGCTTTTCTTCGCGGCCTCCTCGTCGGTATGGAAGATCTGCGGGTCGTATTTGCGGGCGAAGGCCTTGATCGCCTCGGGCTCGAATGTGTGCGAGCCGAGCGTTACCGTGGTGCCGATACGAAAGAACTCGTCCAGTGTCATGCTTGGCTCCCCGCGGCATCGCGCGTGAGGAACATGGCGGAGTTCTCGAGCTCGAAGACGCTTTCGCCGCGCTGGTTGAACAGTTCGCTGCGCATTGTAACGAAGCCGAGTTGTGGCTTCGATTTGGACAGGCGCTTGGCAACGACCACCAGGGTGCCGGTCAGTTGATCGCCGGCCAGGACCGGCTTCTTCCATTTGACCTGATCGACGCCGGGCGCGCCCTGGCAGGTCGAGTCCAACAGGAAGGCATCGCACAGCATGCGCATGAACATGGCGCAGGTGTGCCAGCCCGACGCCGCCAGCCCACCGAGGATGCTGGCCTTGCCGGCTTCCTCGTCGAGATGCATCGGCTGCGGGTCGAATTCTCCGGCGAATTCGACGATCTCGGCGGCACTCACGAGCTTCGAGCCGAGGTCGATCGATGCACCCTCGATGAAGTCCTCATAGGCCCATGTTTTTATCTCTGCGGTCATGGTCTGGAATCCGGCTTGTCGACCCACGATCCCCAGGATCGGGGTTTCCGGATGCAGGCCGGCGTTCATTTGGTCAAGCGATTTCTACTGCGCCAGCCTGTGGCAGCCGATCGACAGGCCCACTCAGAGCCAGCCGCGGCGGCGGAAATACCAGAAGGGCAGGATCGCCGACAGCACCATCATGGCGATGGCGAAGGGATAGCCAAGTTCCCATTTCAACTCGGGGATGACGTCGAAATTCATGCCGTAGATCGAGGCGACCAAAGTCGGCGGCAGGAAGATGACGGCGGCGACCGAAAATATCTTGATGATGGCGTTCTGCTCGATCGAGATCATGCCGAGCGTCGCGTCGAGCAGGAAAGAGATCTTCTGCGATAGGAAGGTGGCGTGGTCGGCGAGTGACAGCACGTCGCGGGACAGCGTCTTGATGCGCGCCTTGGTGTCCTTGCTCATCTTGGTGCGGGTCGAGGCATGGGCGAAAAAGCCCGCCAGGCGCTGCAGCGAGATCAGGCTGTCGCGGATCGAAGACGCGATGTCCTCCTTGCGGCCGATGGCTTTCAACAATTCCTGGAAGTCGCGATTGCGCTTGGAAACCTTGGTCGATCGCGCCTCGAAGATATCGCGCGAGATCGCCTCGATGTCACGGCCGGCACGCTCCAGAATGTCGGCGAGACGGTCGACGATCGCCTCCAGCAAGCCGATCAGGATGGTGTCGCCGCTGGTGCAGCCGGTCGCCACCTTCTCGGCGCGCTGCGGAAAGGTCTTGAAGGCCTTCGGCTCGTGGTAGCGCACAGTGATCAACCTTGTGCCGGCGAGCACGAAGGTGACCGGCGACATCAAGGGATCGTCGACCTCGGTCTGGGCGGGCAGGGTTGCGGTCATGAAGTAGGCGCCGTCCTCGACATAGAGGCGGCTCGAAATCTCGATCTCCTCCATCTCCTCGCGTGTCGGAATGGCCACGCCGAGCCAGCTCTCGATCGTCGCTTCCTCTTCCTTTGTCGGGTTGAACAGGTCCGCCCAGACGATGGTCTCGCTGTTTGCCAGGAGATCGTCGACGAGGCGCAGGCGATCATTGTCCACGACGAAGGCCTTGATCATCGCCTGATATCCCTTGCTGGGGCCAAAGGGTGTGTTCGGATTGACGCGTCGTGTTGGATTGCACGGTTCCCGGCGCCAGCGCCGACCGTGCGTCTGCCGCTTAGACCTGTGACGTGACAAAATCAAGACAAGCCCGAATCGGGCCGGGGGACGGCCCTCGCGGCTCGGAAGCCGCGTCAGCGGATCGATCTAAAGACTGGCTAGAGTGACCTCCAAGTCCTCGTATGCGCCGACGAGGGCATCCGCGCCATGTCGCAACAGAGCATCGCCATGAGTGCCGGTGCAATGACTGCCAGCGGTAAATCCGATCACGCGCATACCTGCTGCCTTGCCCGCCAGGACGCCATTCACGCTGTCCTCGACCACGATGCACTCCTTTGCATGAACACCGATCGTGTCCGCCGCATGCAAGAACAGGTCTGGTTCCGGCTTTCCATTGACGACCATGTCCGATGAAAAAATATTAGGATCGAAAAGGTCGACAAGGCCCGTGTGTTCGAGTTTCCAACGCAATCGGGCCAGCGGCGTGCTTGACGCCACACATCTCCATGCGGCGAGCCGGCCAATCACATTCCGTGCATCGGGTAAGGCCGCCAGATTCTTACGCAAGCGTTCGTTGGTGTGGTCGGCAAGCTGTTCAAAAAAGAGCGGAGAGAGCGGCTTGGCTCGCTCTTGGCCGATCGCTTCGAGCTTCGCCTGCCACATAGCGGGAGACAATCCCATGAAGGCTTGCGTATAGGCGCTTGGTTCGAACGTGATGCCGGCCGCCGCCAGATATTCAAGCTCGGTTGCCTGGTATATCTCCTCGCTGTTCACGAGGACGCCGTCACAATCAAATATTATCAGCTTTATAGGCGACACTTTGGGCCTGATATCTGGTGGTCGGCTCAGCCGGCCCGCGGACAGTCTCGAAGGACTTCCATCAAATCACGTGTTGAACTTGAACAGCAGGATGTCGCCGTCCTGGACGACATATTCCTTGCCTTCGTCGCGGGCCTTGCCGGCTTCCTTGGCCGCCACTTCGCCGCCCAGTGTGACGAAGTCATTGTAGGCGATGGTCTGGGCGCGGATGAAGCCGCGCTCGAAATCGGTGTGGATGACGCCGGCGGCCTGGGGGGCCTTGTCGCCCTTATGGATGGTCCAGGCGCGCGTCTCCTTCGGCCCGACGGTGAAGTAGGTGATGAGGTGCAACAGATCGTAGCCGGCGCGGATGACCTTGTTGAGGCCGGGCTCGTCGAGGCCGAGCGAGGACAGGAATTCCATCTCTTCCTCATCGGAGAGCTGTGCGACCTCGGCTTCGATGGCGGCCGAGATCACCACGGTGCCGGCGCCCTGGGCGGTCGCCATCTTTTCCACGGCCCTGGTGTGCTCGTTGCCGGTGGCTGCGTCGGCCTCGGCGACGTTGCAGACATAGAGCACGGGATGCGAGGTCAGAAGGTTCAGGCCCTGCAGGATGCGCAAATCTTCGGCCGAAATATCCTTGAGCAGGATGCGGGTCGGCTTGCCGGCCTGCAGCAGTTCTAGCGCTGCCTCCATCATCGGCAGCACTGACGTCGCTTCCTTGTCCTTGCTGCCGGCGCGCTTGCGGAATTGCACGATGCGGCGCTCGAGGCTGTCGAGGTCGGCGAGCATCAGCTCGGTTTCGACCGTCTCGGCATCGGCCACCGGGTCGATGCGGCCCTCGACATGGGTAATGTCGTCATCCTCGAAGCAGCGCAGCACATGCACGATGGCGTCGACCTCGCGGATGTTGGCGAGGAACTGGTTGCCCAGCCCTTCGCCCTTCGAGGCGCCGCGCACCAGACCGGCAATGTCGACGAAGGAGATGCGGGTCGGGATGATCTCCTTTGACTTGCCAATCGCCGCGATCTTCTGCAGGCGCGGATCGGGCACCGCGACCTCGCCGGTATTCGGTTCGATGGTGCAGAACGGATAGTTGGCGGCCTGCGCCGCAGCCGTTCTGGTCAACGCGTTGAAAAGCGTCGACTTGCCGACGTTGGGCAAGCCAACGAT
>NZ_RZQA01000333.1:0-6201 GCF_004022915.1 Mesorhizobium sp. M7A.F.Ca.US.006.04.2.1 | reverse complement strand
GCGCAGGTCGTCGAGCAGGCTGACGGTATGGCCATCGACCGCACGGCAAAGCTGTTCATCGGTGGCAAGCAGGTGCGTCCGGACGGCAACTACTCGCTGACCGTCGCCACCGCCAAGGGCAAGCTTGCCGGCGAAGTTGGGCTTGGTAGCCGCAAGGATATCCGCGATGCCGTCTCCGCCGCCCGCGGTGCCAAGGCCTGGCCGGAGGCGACCGCCTATAACAGGTCCCAGGTGCTCTATTATCTGGCCGAGAACCTTTCCGGCCGCGCCGGCGAGTTCGCCGCCCGTCTCACCGAATTGACCGGCGCCACGCCCAAGGCTGCGCGGGAAGAGGTAGAACAATCCATCGAGCGGCTGTTCCTCTATGCCGGTCTGGCCGACAAATTCGAGGGCCGCGTGCACCAACCGCCCGCGCGTGCCGTGACATTGGCGCTGCACGAGCCGGTCGGCGTCGTCGGCATCGTCGCGCCGGATGCCTCGCCGCTGCTCGGCCTGATCTCGCTGATTGCACCCGCACTCGCGATGGGCAACACCGTGGTCGCAGTGCCGTCGGAGCGCTACCCGCTGCTGGCGACCGATCTTTACCAGGTCATCGAATATTCCGACATTCCCTCAGGCGCCATCAACATCGTCACCGGTCGCAGCGCCGAACTCGCCGGCGTGCTGGCCAAGCATGACGATGTCGACGGGCTTTGGGTGTTCGCCGATGCCGAGACCTGCGCCAAGGCGGAAGCCGAGTCCATCGGCAACCTCAAGCGCGTCTGGAGCGGCAATGGCCGCGGCATCGACTGGGCATCCGACCAAGCCGCCGGCGACGCCTTCCTACGCCGCGCCGTCGAGGTCAAGAATGTCTGGGTGCCTTACGGCGATTGATGGCCTGCCGGTACTGTTCAGATCGTGTTCGGGCTTGACGCCCGGACAGATGTTCTTTAACGAGAAAAAACATCTTTATCAGTGAACGGTCAACGGCGCAGGCTGCACGATCACGCGTGACTGGCACATGACGCCTTGGCCAGCCGCAGGTAGACCCGGACTATCCCAGCGGACGAGGAGAACAGCATGGCGGATCTGGCAGGCAAGGTCGTTGTCGTCACGGCAGCGGCGCAAGGGATCGGCAAGGCGAGCGCACTGGCCTTCGCAAAAGCCGGCGCCATCGTCTACGCCACCGACATCAACGAGACGCTGCTGGCGGAACTCGCCAAGACGCCAGGGATCAAGACCCGCAAGCTGGACGTGCTCAACGACGAAGCCGTCAACGCCGCCTTTGCCGAGATCGGTGTCGTCGACGTGCTGTTCAATTGCGCCGGTTTCGTCCATTCGGGCTCGATCCTGGAGATGAAGGACGGCGACCTCGATTTCGCGCTGAACCTCAATGTCCGCGCCATGATCCGCACCAGCCGGGCCGTGCTGCCCGGCATGCTGGAACGCGGCGACGGATCGATCATCAACATGGCCTCGCTGGCCAGTTCCACCAAGGGCGTGCCCAACCGCTTCGTCTATGGCCTGACCAAGGCCGCGGTCATCGGCCTGACCAAGGCGATAGCCGCCGACTATGTCGGCAAGGGCATACGCTGCAACGCCATCTGCCCCGGCACGGTCGAGAGCCCGTCGCTGCAGGACCGCATGCACGCGCAAGGCGACTATGATGCCGCCCGCGCCGCCTTCATCGCCCGCCAGCCGATGGGCCGGCTCGGCACGCCGGAGGAAATCGCCGATCTGGCCGTCTACCTGGCCGGCGCCACGTACACGTCCGGGCAGGCCTACAATATCGACGGCGGCTGGTCGATCTGACTGCGGAAATCTTGCGTGGGCCGGACGATCTGGCCCGTTGCCGGCGTTCAACAGGGGATCGAACAGTCTGAAAATCCCGCGCGCCGGCTATCTTGTATGGCGATCGCGCTTGTCCGTAGTCAGGTCGGTGAGTACGGTCCGCCGGTTCCTTGAAGGAGCAATCGCCTTGGCGGAAAGTTTGCAAAAGGCCGCGAGGCCGCAATCAGGAGAAGGATTTAGATGAAACTGCTGCGCTATGGCGAGGTGGGAAGCGAACGTCCCGGCCTGCTCGATGCGGATGGAACGATCCGTGATCTCTCCGCTCACGTCACCGATATCGGCGGCAAGGCACTCGATCCGGCATCGCTGGCAGCACTCGCCAAGCTAGATCCGAAGTCGCTGCCGGCGGTTTCCGGCAGCCCGCGCCTCGGCGCCTGCGTTGCCGGCACGGGCAAGTTCATCTGCATCGGCCTGAACTATTCCGACCACGCCGCCGAGACCGGCGCTACCGTGCCGCCGGAGCCGATCATCTTCATGAAGGCAAGCTCGGCCATTGTCGGGCCGGATGACGACGTGCTGATCCCCCGCGGCTCGGAGAAGACCGACTGGGAAGTCGAGCTGGCCGTGATCATCGGCAAAACCGCCAAATATGTCAGCGAAGCCGACGCGCTCGACTATGTCGCCGGCTATAGCGTCGCCCACGACGTCTCAGAGCGCGCCTTCCAGGCCGAGCGCCAGGGCCAGTGGACCAAGGGCAAGAGCTGCGACACATTCGGCCCTACCGGCCCATGGCTGGTGACCAAGGACGAGGTAGCCGATCCGCAGAACCTCAAAATGTGGCTGACCGTCAACGGCAAGACGATGCAGAACGGCTCGACCAAGACCATGGTCTATGGCGTCAAGTATCTGGTGTCCTATCTCAGCCAGTTCATGTCGCTGCACCCCGGCGACATCATCTCCACCGGCACGCCGCCCGGCGTCGGGCTGGGCATGAAGCCGCCGGTGTTCTTGAAGGCCGGCGATGTGGTTGAACTGGGCATTGAAGGCCTGGGGCAGCAGAAGCAGACGTTCAAGGCGGACGTTTAGGCAGTACATTTCGGGGTCAGCGCTGCCCCTTCATCCGGCCGCTTCGCGGCCACCTTCTCCCCGCTGGGGAGAAGAGACTGGCGTCGGCGCTGGCAATCTCCTCTCCCCTCGGGGAGAGGTCAGCCGAGCGAAACGGAGGCTGGGTGAGGGCCAGCGCCGGCGTATCTACTTCAGCACCTTCCCATCCGTACCAAACCGATACGTCTTCGCCGGATCCGGCGTCGCATACAGCGTGGCACCCGGCTCGGCATCGTAAACACCAAAAATCCGCACGGTGATCAGCCCGGCCTTCTCGCAGTCGAGATAGAGGTTGGTGTCGGCGCCGAGATGCTCGGCGTGCACCACCGTTCCCTTCCAGGAGCCGGATTTCGGATCGACGGTCAGATGTTCCGGCCGCACGCCGATTGTCTTGGCGGTTTCGCCGAGACGGGCGCCGTCGACGAAATTCATCTTCGGCGAGCCGATGAAGCCGGCGACGAACTCATTTGCCGGCGAATTGTAGAGCTCCATCGGGCCACCGATCTGCTCGATTTTCCCTGCGTTGAGCACTACGATCTTGTCGGCCAGGGTCATCGCCTCGACCTGGTCGTGGGTGACGTAGATCATCGTTGCCTTCAGCCGGCGATGCAGCTGCGCGATCTCCAGCCTTGTGTTGACGCGCAGTGCGGCATCGAGGTTGGACAATGGCTCATCGAAGAGAAAAAGCTTCGGCTCGCGCACCACGGCGCGGCCGATGGCGACACGCTGGCGCTGGCCGCCGGAGAGTTCGGCCGGCCGCCTTTCGAGATAGGGCTCCAGCGACAGCATCGACGAGGCTATGCCGATGCGGCGCTCGATCTCGGCCGCCGGCGTGCCGGCCTGCTTGAGGCCGAGGCCCATATTGTTCTTCACCGTCAGATGCGGATAGAGCGCATAGGTCTGGAACACCATGGCGATGCCGCGCTTGGCCGGCGGCGTGGCCGAAACGTCCGCGCCGTCGATGACGACGCGGCCCGAGGTCGAATCCTCCAGCCCGGCAATGACCCTGAGCAGGGTCGACTTGCCGCAGCCGGACGGCCCGACGAAAACGACGAACTCGCCGTCGTTCACTTCGAGGTTGATGCCCTTCAGCACCTCGACCGGCCCAAAGGCCTTCTTCACGTTCTCGATGTTCAGCGAGCCCACGGCTTCGTCCCTGTTCTAGAGTTTGAGGGCGGCGCCGCTGCGCACGCTCTCGTCGGCGGCAAGGCAGACGGCGAGCGATTTGACCGCGTCGTCCATGTGTTTGGCGAGGTCCAGATCCTCGCGGATTGCCTTCAGCACGAAGGCCTGTTCGAGGTCGCAGAGGTCCTGATGGCCGGGTTCGCCTGCCATCGACAGCATTTCGTCGGCCTTGAGAAACTTGCCGTCCGCGTCGGCCGCCGCATTGTGCAGGCGGATGGTCGAGGTCTTGGTGTGGGTGTCGATGTCATCGGACTTCACACCTTCCTTCATGACGATCGACACGCAGCCATTGGGCGAGATGACGTCCTTCACGAAGAAGGCGGTTTCCGAAATCATCGGCCCCCAGCCGGCCTCATACCAGCCGACCGAACCGTCGTCGAACAGCACCTGCAAGTGGCCGTAATTGTACATCGAGGGCGCGACCTCGTCGGTCAGCCGCACGCCCATGCCGCGCACTTCCACGGGCTTCGCATCGGTGATCTGCAGCATGACGTCGAGATAGTGCACGCCGCAATCGACGATCGGCGAGGTCGTCTGCATCAACTGCTTGTGCGTCTCCCAGGTATGGCCCGAGGATTGCTGGTTGAGGTTCATGCGGAAGACGTAGGGGCCGCCGAGCTTGCGCGCTTCGGCGATGAGCCTGATCCAGGACGGGTGATGGCGCAGGATGTAGCCGATCACCAGCTTCCTGCCGTTGGCCTTGGCCGCCGCGACGACGCGCCTGGCATCGGCCACCGTCGTTGCCAGCGGCTTTTCGACGAAGACGTGGCAACCGGCCTCGAACGCCTTCACCGCATAGTCGGCATGGCTGTCGGAATAGGTGGCGATGCAGGCGACATCGGGCTTTTCATCGCGCAATGCCTCGTCGAAGGAGCGCTTGATGCCGTAACCCGACAGCCCGTCCGGCAGCGGCACGTCGGAGCGATTGATCAGCGCCGCGATCTGGAAACCTGGATTGGTATGGTAGGCCAGCGCATGGCTGCGACCCATATTGCCAAGCCCGGCGACGACGACGCGCAGAGGGGTTTCAGAACTCACTTCACCGCTCCGGAAGTAATGCCGCGGATCAACTGCCGCGAGAAGATGACGTAGAGGATCAGCACCGGCATGATCGCCAGCGACAGCGCCGCCAGGATAGCGTTCCAGTTGGTGACGAACTGGCCGAGGAACAGCTGGGCGCCGAGCGTCACCGTCTTGGTTTCTTCCGACGGCGCCAGGATCAGCGGGAACCACAGGTCATTCCAGATCGGGATCATGGTGAAGACGGCGACGGTTGCCATCGACGGCCTGACCAGTGGCAGCACCAGGCGGAAGAAGATGGTGTATTCCGACAGGCCGTCGATGCGGCCGGCATTCTTCAGATCGTCGGACACCTGCTTCATGAACTCCGACAGGATGAACACGGCAAGCGGCAGGCCTTGCGCGGTGTAGACCAGGATCAGCGCCGTCAGCGTGTTGACCAGCCCGCTCGCCACCATCAATTGCAGGATGGCGACGGTGCCCAGCCGGATCGGGATCATGATGCCGAGCGCCAGATAGAGCCCCATCAGCGAATTGCCGCGGAAGCGGTATTCCGACAGCGCAAACGCTGCCATGGCGCCGAACAGGAGCACGAAGAACAGCGAGGCGACGGTGACGACGAGGCTGTTCTGGAAATAGTGGAAGAAGTCGCCCTGGCCGATGACGGTGGTGTAGCCGATCAGGTCGAAGGTCTTTGGCGTCGGCGGCGTCAGCGGCGCGCCGAAGATGCCGGCGCGGGACTTGAACGAGTTCATGATCACCAGGATCACCGGAAACAGCGCGATCACCGTGTAGGTCAGCAGGATCGCATGGGCGCCGATGGTGCGGGGCACGGAACGGGTGGCGGTGCTCATCTCTCGGCCCCTCAGAACTGGTAGCGACGCAGGCGCGTCTGGACGAGGAAGAGGTAGACGCAGACGCCGCCGAGGATGATCAGGAACATCATCGTGGCGATCGCCGCGCCCATATTGGGGTCGCCGACCTGCAGCTGGAAGCCGAAGAAGGCGCGGTAGAGGAAAGTGCCGAGAATATCGGTCGAATAGTTCGGCCCGGCGAGCGCGCCTTGCGCGGTGTAGATCAGGTCGAAGGCGTTGAAATTGCCGACGAAGGTGAGGATCGAGA
>NZ_RZQA01000332.1:0-6256 GCF_004022915.1 Mesorhizobium sp. M7A.F.Ca.US.006.04.2.1 | reverse complement strand
GTGCGCAACCATTCTCACCGACAACATGGTCGGCTCCGGCGTCCACATCAACGCCGTCGGCGGCGATTGCCCCGGCAAGACCGAACTGCACAGGGACATCCTGCTGCGCTCCGACATTTTCGTCGAGTTTCCGTCACAGACACGCATCGAGGGCGAGATCCAACAGCTTGATCCCAACCATCCGGTGACCGAGCTCTGGCAAGTGATCACCGCCAAGGCACAAGGGCGCCGAGACGCCAAGCAGATCACGCTGTTCGATTCAGTCGGCTTCGCGATCGAGGATTTTTCGGCCCTGCGCTATGTGCGCGACCAGTTGCAGGCGACCGGCCTCTACGAGGAGCTCGATCTGCTCGCCGATCCGGATGAACCGCGCGATCTGTTTGGCATGCTGCTGAGGGCAGCCATGCAGCCGGCAGCATAACAAGGCTCGCTCAAAAACTGTATCCGCCCTCCTGCCCAATTGCACTTGCACCTTCTTCTTGTCTTGTGCACCCGGTGCGCTTTGCTGTAGCGAGGCTGCTGACGTAGATCGGGGCTACGGCTACTGGAAGAGCAAATGAAGGGTTGGCCAAATGCCTGAAGATCTTATCGAGTCCGACGCGGAATTGCTGGAGATGACCGCTGACATCGTTTCCGCCTATGTCAGCAACAACCCGGTTCCCGTCACCGAACTCGCGCGCGTAATTGCCGATACCTATGAAGCGATCAGCAAGCTGCAGGGACCGCCCCCGCCCAAAGCGGAAGAGAAGACTACACCCGCTGTCCCGATCAAGAAATCGGTGACGCCCGATTTCATCATCTGCCTGGAAGACGGCAAGAAGTTCAAGTCGCTCAAACGGCACCTTGGCACTCACTACGATCTGTCGCCGGATGCGTACCGGGCGAAATGGGGCCTGCCCGCCGACTATCCGATGGTTGCGCCGAATTATTCCGCGGCGCGATCGACGATGGCGAAGGCGATCGGTCTGGGACGGAAGGCCGTAGCGCCTGAGCCTGAAGCGGCGCCAGCGAAGCGCCGCAAGATCGGCATCAAGACGACCTGACATCGAGGTTATTTGGCTCGAACGGCCCGCGTTCTGTTGCAGCAGGCGCGGGTTGATCACTGTTCGACAAAATGAACCCTGCCCCTTATTCAAGGGCAGCGGCCATCAAGGACAACGCTCCTCAAGGGAGCATCACCCTCCCGCAGACGGCGTCTGTGCAAACGCAGCGATTATCGCTTCGAGCGAGACGTTCAATGCGTTAGAAAAGGTCCTGCCCTTCTGCCAAATCGCAACGTAGTGATAGAGCGCGGACGGTTCCACCGGTTTTGCTTCGAGGTTAAACGCCGCGTACTCACGCGCGATGATCTCGTTGGTTATCGAAATGCCGAGGCCAGCCGAAACGTATCCGGCTTCGTGACCGTTGCAATCGAATTCCACCAGTATGTCTGGCTCAACGCCGGCGAAGCGCAAGGCATTGAAGTTCATTTGGTGTGCGGCGAACTGCGGATCGATATCGACGATCGTTTCGCCTGCCAGGTCGTGAGCCTCGATACAGGCCTGTTTTGAAAAGCGGTGGTCGGGATGGAAGATGCATACGTTTCGTGCCGACCCAAGCGGCGCCCACTCAAAGAGACTTGGATCCAGGGGCAGCCTCGAGATTCCGAGTTCGGCACGCCCTGCCAGGATGTGCTCGCCGATCTGCTCGTAGCTTCCCGAAAGTGACCGGACATTCGAGGCGGTCTTTGAGTGGATGATCGCCACGACCTTGGGCAAGGTCACGAAACCGAAAACAGAAGGCGCGGCAATCGCAATCCGCTGCTTTTCGTCGTTCTTCATCGCGAAGATCGACGCTTCCAGCCGATCCAGCGACGTCAGGGCAAGTTCTACGTTTCGCAGAAGTTCCCATGCTTCCTGCAAGGGGACGATGCGGTTGGCTGATCTCTTGAAGAGTGTGATGCCGAGCGTGGTCTCGAGTTGCTTCACATGTTGACTGACGGCCGGCTGGCTAATCCCGAGCGCTGCCGCCGCTCGCCTTGTAGAACCAGCCCGCAACACTTCTCGGAAGACCTTCAGTTGACGGAGCTTCAGACGATTTCACCGGTGAACTCGTTCGATGCGGACTTCTTGAAGGTGCCGATGGTAGCCATTGTAAAGTCTCCTTTTCTGTTTCGAGCCCGCACCATGCGGCCTCGATGGCGATCGCTTGGCCGGAGGCGAGCGACGACGCATCGCTTGCGACCGGAGCAACGCGGAGGACGGCGCCGGAACGACTTTCTTGTTTCGCGAGGAATGGCGGCGCTCGGGGTCCCCATGCGCTTGCCGCGTGGGGTGGGAGCCGGCAGGGGAAGAAAGTCGGGACGCGTCGTTGCGGCTTAGGCGGTCGAGGCTTCAGCCGTCCTTCGGCCAGATCAGCCCATTGAAGAGGCCGTTTGGAGCGCTCTTGGAACAGTTTGGCAAAGGAGACAGTGGCGTCCAACGCGCCGCCAGCAGATCGCTGCGGGCTGGACCGGCATCGCCTAGACATCCAGGCATCACGCGCATCTCCAACGACGCGGCGACGGGTCGCCTACCGTCCTGCCACCGCATGGCCGGTCTGCCCTGCGGCGTCGACAGAATGTCCACGCTCACAAACAAGGCCGCGCCGTCGAGGTCGTTTGCTCTATCCTTCGCATGCAGCCCGATTGCTCCAAGCACCGACGATGAGGAGGCTAAGGCTTCGTCGGTCTGGTCCACCCGCCTCGCTCGCGCGGGTTTAAGCTTCAACCATGTCCCTACCGGATTGGTCGGCGGCGGCCATGCCCGCGAGCCGCAGATATGCCGTGACGCCGACGGCGACCCCGCCAATGACGGAAAAGACGATCTGCCAGATTTCCGAAGGCATCATGTGCTTCGCAATGCCATGGCTGGCATGGTAGCCGGCAACGATCGCGGGAGCGACGAAGACCATCGCGATCGCCAGCCTCACCCACATAGGCCTGACAACGCCGAGGAGGATTTGGCCGATGCCGAGCGTCAACCCGGCTGCGAGGATGCCGACAAGGATCGCGCCAAGCCAGCCGGCACCGGTGTTGAATGCCCATGCACCTGCGTTGATGCCGACGAACAAAGGGAGGGCGACGACGGCAGACGTGAAGAGCAACCAGCACAAGATGCCGATGGCCGCGACGCAAAGGAGAATGCCGAGGATGATCATGGTGGTGTCTCCGAGAGAACGACTCTGGCGATTGCGCCTTCCACCACCACCTGGCGCAGTGCACAGCATAGCAAAGGAAAAGCGCGGGTGAAACCCGCCGGTCTTCTTGGTAGTGGGTCAATTTGAAATTAGGGCTGGGTAGCGCTCTTGTCGGTAAGCCGATCTAGCAGCTTGCGGGACTCCGCGATTATGCGGCGGGTCTCTGCGATGGTGGCGTGCAAGTCTTCCACACCTGCCGCCGCTCGTATCTGGTAGAGGCGCGCATGTTCTGCGGCAAGGTGATCAAGTTCCCACTCGTCCATCAGGGGACGGTCCATTGCGGATTAGCTCGAACGTCACCTTTACCACAAACAGCGGCGCGCTTGTACCGTCATGAACTCGGATTGCGACTTCGCGAAACGTGCCGTCCGGCATCTGGTCCTTGGCGATTTCGAGCAACGCCCTTGCTGCCTCATCTTCGGCAGAAGCTAGGCTTGGAAGGTCCGTGCCTTCCGTGTCCGGGTATGAGGTTCCGTTGTCGATTAGATCGAAGAAGAAGCGGGCCATGTGGCCCTAATCATGAACCCTCAGAAATGTTTCATTGCTGCTACATCTCAATCAGGGCGTAGGCCACGCCGAAGATTGCAAGCGTTGCAGCCGCAAAAAACGCCCAGCCTTTTAAGGCGGCGCGCACATCCTCCGGCTTCGCGCCCTTCTGGTTATCGTATTCGTCCATAGTAAAGACCCTGGTTCATAGGTCTGTCTTGATACCAACATCAATAGACGGTGGGCAACCCTTCAGCGGTCGGCTTTGTCATGCGAACACGCGCTTCTTATAGGAGCCGCGCACCGTCGGCTTCTGAGCTTCCTTCGCTTTGCTTGGGGTGCTTATCGGTCATGGCTTGAAGAGGGCATATGCTTCCGCCAATTTCCAGACGGCGCGTATGCAATGCACGTATCGTGATCGGGGCTGACTTTCAAACTGACCCGCTACCGTCTTCTTGCATCGGCAGGCGCGATGTCTGCCCCCGTCATGGGGCGAACGGGTCGATTTCGCCGATAACGGCGGTGTCGTCGCCGTCATACTCGTTCGCCGGCACCACCGAGAGGGTGCCGTCGCCAGCACGAAAGATGACGATAGTGACCATGAGAGTGGCGGCGAGGCTGAAGGCGAAGGCATGTGCGTCTGCGAAGGACATCGATCCGGCTCCTGTTTGAAGCGGAGGACCCTCCCCCGCTGACAGGCGCCCGATGTGTTCGGCCGGTGGCCGCAATCACCGCGAAGGCGAAGCCGGAGCGGCGGCACGCTTCGCGTAGTCCGACCCCTTGCGGGTTGATGGCCTCAGGCCATCGGCTGGACCAAGGATCAGCGCAATGGATCGCGGGGTGCGGTCATCTTCAAGTCAGGAGCAGCGGGCATTGTTGAGGCAACGCTCTTGCTCCAGGAGAGCCTGAGCGAGCTGCCGCGCGATGTGGCGGGCGTCGAGCGAGAAACCGGACGCCCATGATCGCGATGGATCCTGGTGGAAGCCGCCACGCTGAAAATGAGGATGAAGCCGGGCGATGACGCTGTGCAGTTGCGGTGGCAGGCGCAATCCAGCTCTCTCGGCGTAGCGAGCCGCCTTGTCGAGATCGTGCCCGATATGGCGCGGTTCCAGCAATCATCGGTCGCGACTCTGAGAAGATACGACTTCAGGAGCAATTCAATGGCGATGGCGATGGCGTGAAGGGCCGCATTGTTCCTGCCTCGATCCGCCGCCCAGTCAGTGCCATCGAGGTGAGCGGCGGCATTGCGCAAGAAGGTGTCGGCAAGCGCGACGTCCAGTGTGAAGCTTTCGGGAAAGGATACGACGACATAGATTGAAAAATGCCGTGTCTCCCGGCTATGTATCGGGGGCTTAGGTTCCGGCGGCGCTTACGCGCCGCCGTTGACCAGCCGATAGACCGGAATGCCGAGTTTGCGGGCCTTGTCGGCGAGGTTCTCCTGAATGCCGGTGCCCCGAAAGATGATGACGCCGATCGGCATGACCGCCAACATCTGGTCGTTGCGCTTGAAGGGAGCGGCCTTGGCATGCTTGCTCCAGTCGGGCTTGAAGGCGACCTGCGGCACCTTGCGATGATCGGCCCAGCGGGCGGCGATCTTTTCGGCGCCTTTCGGTGATCCGCCGTGCATCAGCACCATGTCGGGGTGCTTGGCGCGGATTTGGTCGAGCTTTGCCCAGATCAACTGGTGATCGGCGCTATCGCCGCCGGAGAAGGCGATCTTGGGGCCGGCGGGTAACATGATTTCGGTTTCCGCGCGCCGCCTTGCCGCGAGGAAGTCGCGGCTATCGATCATTGCGGCTGTGAGATGGTGGTGGTTGACCATCGACCCCGTGCGCGGTCGCCAGGCCGAGCCGGTTTGCTGATCGTAGTGGTCGGCGGCCTGGTCGCGCATGAGCTCGAAGGCGTCGCGCCGTTCGATCATGGTCTGGCCCTGGGCGGTGAGTGTCTCGAGTTCAACCGCCTTGATCTCGGTGCCGTCCTGTTCGCGCTGCAGGCGGCGCTGGGCCTGCTCGTTGTCGTCCAGTTGCCGCTCGATCCGTTGTACAGCGCGGTGGAAGACATTGGTGACGGACCAGAGCAGATCATCGAGGTCGGATTCGAGGCGCGTGTCAGCCAAGGTGGCGATGAGGGCGTCAAAGATGTCGGCCACCGCGCCGGCCACGTGGTCGCCGCCGGGGAGCGGTCGCGGATCTGGCTCGTCCGCATAGGGGCGCCAGCCATAAAGCTGGAGTTCGGTGAGGATATGATCGGTCGGAGAAGCGGCGTGGTGCGGTTCGCTGTCGTCGTGCTCGCTCATCGGATGCTCCCGTCGGGTGACCGCGACCCTCGCGGCCTTCATGGCGGCGAGAGCCCACGGGCGGGACGGTCCGACACCCGCAGCGAAGCGGAGGGCCGGAGCGTAGCGGAGGATGGCGGCGTCCGGCTATTTTGCTTCGCGATGGAAAGGCGTCGCGCCCAATCGCTGCCATTCGCGATTGTCGTGCGCCGCCGGAAAATAGTCGGCCGCCGCCATTGCCTGACCGGCACGACTGTGGGCCCGATCGCCCTCTTAAAG
>NZ_RZQA01000331.1:0-6258 GCF_004022915.1 Mesorhizobium sp. M7A.F.Ca.US.006.04.2.1 | reverse complement strand
CGATGTGGCCGGCTTCGGCGTCGACCTCGACGACCTTGCTGTTTTCGTAGACATTGGCGCCGTTGGCGCGCAGCCACTTTGCCAGGCCGGACGCGATCTTGCGGCAATGCAGGGCGCCGCCTTCGGTCGAGAAATAGGCGTAGCGAAACGACCCGGCTTCCAGAAACGGCCAGCGTTTCACGGCTGCATCGGGCTCCAGCAGTTCGAACGGAAAATTGCCTTCTTCCAGGCCCTCGCGATATTCCTCGGCCTCGTCGCCGGGCTCGCGCGAAATGCAGACAAATCCTCTGGGATCGAGATGGTTTTCGCCGAGGTCGGCCCACATCTCGTCCCAGGCCTGGTAGGCTTCGGTGATCAGCCGGCCGTAGCCGGTCCCCGCGCGGTAAGCGCGGCGGATGATGCGGTGGTGGTCGCCCGAGGCGGCCAACGGGTTTGGGATCGGCCCCTGCTCGACGATCGAAACGCTGTGACCCGCCTTGACCAGCGACCACGCGGTCGAGAGGCCGGCAATACCCGCACCGACAACGATCACCTTCATCAAATCAGACTTTCCGCAGCCGGTCGGCTGGCTCAACGTATTGGATTGCGGGCGCCAACATACGGTCTGGAACCAGGCTGGCAAGCCGCGCTATTGGTCTGGCATGAGCAAATTGACGCCACCTGCCCTGGCCTTTGATCCAGCCACTCGACATCTGCGGCTCGACCCGCACGAGCCGGCTTTTTTTCAAAACCCTTATGATGCCTATGCTTTCCTCCACGGCCTATCGAATGCCTTCTTCTGGGAAGAATTCGGCTTCTGGTGCTTTGGCGGCTTCGACGACGTCAACCGGCTGCTGCGCGACCGCCGTTTCGGCCGCCAGAATCCGGCCGGCATTCCAGACAGTCGCGGTATCGGACAGGACCGTAGCCATCTCAGGGCTTTCGACGGCATCGAAGCCAATTCGATGCTGGAATTGGAGCCACCCGTGCACACGCGGCTCAGAACACTGGTGAACCGTGCCTTCGTCTCACGTCAGGTCGAACGGCTGCGGCCGCGCGTCGAAGCGCTCGCCAACGAACTGATCGACCGTTTCGACCCGGGCAAGACAGTCGACCTGCTGCCGGCCTTCGCGGCGCCCTTGCCGATCACCATCATTGCCGAAATGCTCGGCGTGCCGGTCGAGATGGGGCCGCAACTGCTCGACTGGTCGCACCAGATGGTCGCCATGTACATCCATGGCCGCACCCGCGAGATCGAAGAGACGGCCAACCGAGCCGCTGGCGAGTTCGCCGATTTCCTGCGCGGCTACGTCACCGAGCGCCGCAAGAACCCCGGCGACGACCTGCTGTCGCTGCTGATCTCGGCGCAAGAGGGCGGCCAGAAACTGTCGGAGGACGAGATGGTGTCCTCGACGATCCTGCTGCTCAATGCCGGTCATGAGGCGACCGTGCATCAGACCGGCAACGCCGTCCGTTCGATCCTTATGCAAGGCGGCGATGTCAGCCGCTTCTTCGGCTCACCCGAAGCGACCGCGGCAACGGTCGAGGAATGCCTGCGCTTCGATGCGCCGCTGCATATGTTCACACGCTACGCTTATCAGGAGATCGAACTCTCGCCCGGCATCGTCGTGCAGCCGGGCCAGACGATCGGGCTGCTGCTGGGGATGGCCAATCACGATCCGCGCGCCTTTGCAGTACCGCAAGCCTTCCGGCCCGATCGCGCGGACCAGAAGAACGTATCGTTCGGTGCCGGCATCCATTTCTGCATCGGCGCGCCGCTGGCCCGGCTCGAATTGCAGGTGTCGCTGAAAACCCTGTTCGAACGCCACCCAGAGCTGCATCTTGCCGAAACCCCAAGCTTCCGCGACACTTATCACTTCCACGGGCTGGAGACGCTTGCCGTCGGCTTCTGACGATCGCGAGCCAGGGGCTGCGATATGAGATTGTTTTCGATACGGGCGACGTTGTTTGCCCTGGCGCTGGCGTGCGCATTCCCTGAGATCGCGGCCGCCCAGCAGCAGCCGGAAAACATCCCGTGGCAAAACAGCATGGCCATCGCCCAGAAAATGGCGACGGTTCTGCTGGAGCGGCAGACCGGGTCGAAGGGCCTGCCGCCGACATCCTTTGCCATCGAGGTCGATCTCAACCTCGACGGTTTTCCGGAGATTTTCGCCTATCGCCATGCGCCCGGCTGTGATGGCACCAACTGCGGCAACTTCCTGTTTGTCCTGGAAGGCGACAGCTACCAGGAGGGTTCTCGGCGACATTCCGGGGGCGAGGCTGGTGCCGCAGGACAAGATCGGGCTCAGCGCCTTCAAGCGAAACGGTTTTCTTGACATGCAGTCCGACCAGATGACGATCGGCTGGGACGGCAAGCGCTATCTCGACGCCTCCGCCTTCCCGGCCTCGTCGCTCGACGGCGCGGCCTTCCTGGCGGCTTGCCAGAAAAGCAAATCCAACGAGCAGCCGGCGGAGGGCGAAGCCGAGCGCGTGAGCGCCGAATGCCAGTGCCAGCTCAACCGGTTTCAGGTAACCAGCCTCACGCAGGCCGATCTCGACATGTACACCGCGTCGCTGGCAGAAAACTTCGAATATCCGACGGGTGAAAAGTGGACGGCGCTGCTTGCCGTCCAGAACAGTGCCAAGGATGTCGGCACCGGCTGCGATGTCGCCAGCGGCAAGAACCAATGGCCGCCAGCCTATTTCAACCATGGCGACCAGCCGCAGCAGAAGTTGAGTTTTGACGGCTTTCTCGATGCCTGTCCGGCGCAGGATTTCATTCTCACCAACCACAAGATCGGATCACCGGACCGTGCGCTCACCCTGTGCGGCTGCCTCGCCCGCGAGATGCCGACGCAGGGCATCAGCCAGGAGGGACTCGATCTCATGGTGCAGTATTATCGCGACGAGATCTCCGACGCGGACATCGAGGCGCAGGACGCCGACGTGCTGACTTTCCACGACAAGGCCTCGGAAGCCTACCTTAGCCAGTTTCCGGCGAAGTAGACAAACCGGCACGCTGGCGACAGACCGAGGAGCCGAGATAGCCGGGACAATGAAATTCGGATTCTTGCGGGAAACCTCTATTGGAGGCCGATACTTTCCCTCAAATGCTAAATACCAGCAGTATCGTCGAGGCCACCGCAAAAACCGCCAACGTTGGAAAGAACACTATCGCCAACCAAAATCTCTTCGGGTGCATTTCTCGCAGGTAGACCCTACCGGGCGCAGGATAGATTCCTGATTTGATCGCTGGAAACACAACTGAAATGCAAAAATTTATGATCCAGACATCCGCAAATATACAAGCAATAGTGACAGCTATTTTATATGCATCCATACCTAATTGTACTGGAATTTCAAACTAGCGCAAGCTCTCCGCTGTTATTGTTCATGAAAGCGATCAGAGCTTGATCACATACTCCTTGCGAGTCGTTTCAAGCACTTCCCAGCTGCCCTTGAAGCCGGGCCTGAGCACAAAACTGTCGCCGGCCTTGACGGTGCGCGCCTGCCCATCGTCCTCCGTCACCACCGAAACGCCGGACAGGATGTGGCAGAACTCCCATTCGTCATAGGCGATGCGCCATTTGCCGGGGGTCGATTCCCAGATGCCGGCGTAGAGGCCGCCCTCCCGCTCCTCGACATTCCAGGTGCGGAATTTGGGATCGCCCGAGATCAGCCGATCCGGCGCCGGCGCGCCAGATTCGGGTTCGACGCTGTCGGTCGATATCGTCAAGTAGTGCACGGACAAGACTTGTTCTCCATGAAAGAGCCGGCAATCCGCCGGCTCACCCCCACGCCGGCGCTGCGCGCCGACCCTCCCCACAAGGGGGAGGGTAAAAGAATCAGACCTTGGCGAGCGCCTGTTCGAGGTCGGCGACGATGTCGTTGACGTCCTCGATGCCGATCGACAGCCGCACCGTGTCCGGTCCTGCGCCAGCCTTGACCTTCTGCTCGTCGGATAGCTGGCGGTGCGTGGTCGAGGCCGGGTGGATGACCAGAGACTTGGTGTCGCCGACATTGGCCAGATGCGAGAACAGTTCGAGCGCCTCGACGAATTTGACGCCGGCGTCATAGCCGCCCTTCAGCGCGAAGGTGAACACGGCGCCGGCGCCAAGTGGTGAGTACTTCTTCTGCAGTGCATTGTTCTTGTCCGAGGGCAGGCCGGGGTAGTTCACCGACGCGACCTTGGGATGATTGGACAGCCAGGCAGCAACCGTCACGGCGTTATCGCAGTGGCGCTGCATGCGCAGCGGCAAGGTTTCCAGGCCGGTCAGGATCAGGAATGCGTTGAACGGCGAGATCGCCGGGCCGAGGTCGCGCAGGCCAAGCACGCGCGCGGCAATGGCGAAGGCGAAATTGCCGAAGGTTTCGTGCAGAACGAGGCCGCCATATTCAGGGCGCGGTTCCGACAGCATCGGGTATTTGCCCGATTTCGACCAGTCGAAGGTGCCGCCGTCGACGATGGCGCCGCCGATCGAATTGCCGTGACCGCCGATGAATTTGGTCAGCGAATGGACGACGATGTCGGCGCCATGCTCGATCGGCCGGATGAGGTAGGGCGAGGCCAGTGTGTTGTCGACGATCAGCGGCAGGCCGTGCTTGCGCGCGATGTCGCCGATCTTCTCGATGTCGACGAAGGTGCCGCCCGGATTGGCGAGGCTTTCGATGAAGATCGCCTTGGTCCTGTCGTCGATCTGGCTTTCGAAGGTCGAGATATCGTTGGTGTCGGCCCATCGCACCTCCCAGCCATAATTCTTGAAGGCATGGCCGAATTGGTTGATCGAACCGCCGTAAAGCTTGTTGGCCGCGACGAAATTGTCGCCCGGCTGCATCAGATTGTGGAACACGATCACCTGCGCCGCATGGCCGGAGGCGACCGCGAGTGCCGCCGTGCCGCCTTCAAGGGCCGCCATGCGCTCTTCCAGCACCGCCTGGGTCGGGTTCATGATGCGGGTGTAGATGTTGCCGAAGGCCTTCAGCCCGAACAGCGACGCGGCATGGTCTGCATCGTCGAAGACGAAGGAGGTCGTCTGGTAGATCGGCGTGGCGCGCGCGCCGGTCGCCGGATCGGGCTTGGCACCGGCGTGGACGGCGAGCGTGTTGAAACCTGGCGTGCGGGTCACTGAAAACCTCCCTTTTGAAACTCTTGAAATCGCCGGGCATTCTTGGCGAAGCATGAGCGCGAATGCAAAGAAGAAAATACCCTTCGGCTAGCGATCTGCGGCCGAGGCCCGAGAAAATGCGCTGGCCTAAGGAATAATTTTGCGCCTAAGGCGCATCGCGCGTCAGGCCTTGCTTTTGGTGCACGTCGTTATCCCAAAACCGCTGCGCACTTTTGAGCGACGTGCACTACTTCTGCCGCACGCCAAAACTCTGGAATCCCGACCGCATCAGCGGCTTCTTCGACGACAGCACGCCGGAATTGACGCCGGTCCAACCGATCTCGCCGGACAGCTTGCCATATTCGATCTTGGGGCAGCGGTTCATCACCACCTTGATGCCGGCGGCCTCGGCGCGCGCGGCTGCTTCGTCATGGCGCACGCCAAGCTGCATCCAGATCACTTTCGGCAAGGGATCGAGCCGCAACGCCTCGTCGACGATGCCGGGCACCGCCGCCGGCGCGCGAAAAATGTCGACCATGTCGATCGGCTCCGGAATATCGGCGAGCCTCGCATAGGTCATCCGGCCGAGGATCTCCTTGCCGGCCTGGCCAGGATTGATCGGAAACACCGAAAATCCCTTGGCCAGCAGATATTTCAGCACGAAATAGCTTGGCCGCACATCATTGGCGGACGCGCCGACCATGGCAACGGTCTTCACCGAATTGAGGATGCCGGCAATGTAAGTGTTGTCGTAGCTATCGTGGTTCATGCGGCTTCCTACGGTAGTGGTATCGGTAAAGTTCACGGCTGAACCCAAGCGAGGCATAGAGTGCGCGGGCCGGTGTGTTGTCGGCCACCACCTGCAAGCATGCGGCGTGAGCCCCTGCCCGCCGCGCCCAGCCGATGAGGCCGCCGACGGTTTTGCGGCCCAGGCCTTGCTGCCTGAAACGGCCATCGGTTTCAACCGATTCCACCACAAGCAGGCCATTGCGGATGACACCATAGGCCAGGGCGGCAATTTGGCTGTCGCGTTCATAGGACACAAACGCCCGGTCGCCGACGATCAGCCCGTCATCTCGCGAAAGATGCGGCGCTCGGCGTCGTCAAAGGCTCCCATGCGGAACCGCGCCGCGAGCCAGTCCTCGCCCGGCACCTTCAAAACGGTGACCTGCTC
>NZ_RZQA01000330.1:0-6278 GCF_004022915.1 Mesorhizobium sp. M7A.F.Ca.US.006.04.2.1 | reverse complement strand
TCCGTGGCCGGTGCCTGAGCGCTTCTGGCAATCGCTGCATTGGCAGTGGTTCTGGAAGATCGGCTCGTCATTGGTCTCGTAACGGATCGCGCCGCATGCGCAGCCGCCGGTATAGCGCTTGGTCATTGTCATTCTCCACGGGTCTGATTCTGCTCGAGGCCGCAACATCAGGCCGATTTCGGCTTGGCGAAAATATCGATGCCGCTGCCGGTTTCGAGGAAGGATTTCAGGCTGGACAGCACCGCCGGCCAACCCTGGCTGACGCCCTTCGCCATGCCGCTGCCGGCCTCGAGCTCGTCATGGCTGACGGTCAGCCGCACCATGGTGTCGTATTCCTCGATGGCGAACGTCACGCGGCTGGTTTTTGACGGATCGTCCGCCTGCGAAGCGTTCGCCCAGGTGATGACGAGGCGGGTCGGCGGCGAAATCTCGACGACCTTGCCGACGAGTTCGACAGTCCGTTCGTCATTGGCGCGGATGTGCTCCCATTTCGAGCCCGGCGTCCATTCGGAGACGTTCTCGTGGCCCCAGTAGCGCTTTGCGATCTCGGGCTTGATTATCGCCTCGAACACCTTCTGCGGCGTCGAGCGGATATAGGTCACGTAGACAAAGCTGGTCGTTTCCCTGGTCATTGGTCTTCTCCTTCGAGTTCCTGCTTCAGGTCGTGCAGCAGGCTGAGCCGCTGCCGTTCGAATTTCCGTACCCAGCGCTCGTAGACTTCGTGCAGCGGCACGGGATTGATGAAATGTAGTTTTTCGCGGCCGCGCTTGACCGTGCTCACCAGGTTGGCCGCCTCCAGCAGGTCGAGGTGCTGGGTGGCGGATTGCCTGGCCATGTCCAGATGATCGCAAAGCTGACTGAGCGTCTGCCCGTTCTGCTCGCACAGAAGGTCAAGCAGCCTTCTGCGTGTCGGGTCGCCCAGCGCTTTGAAAACCTTGTCGGCGTCCATCTGCCTCACTCTGTTGTAAGGCATAATATGCAGGTAAATACCTGCATGTCAACCGGCAATCCGACCGGCGTTGAATGAGCGCTCGTCGGCACGGCTCCGCACCTGGCAACTGCGCCAGGCAGATCACCGTGAAATCGCGGAGCAAAGATATGTAAAATGAGCCTGCGGGGCTTCAAACGCCGCCAGGCTCTATCCGATTTTGAGCACGTCTCCGGCTAAAACCGGAACTATGCTTGCAGGGGACCTCAGGCGCCCTCGACCAGGACGATCTCGCCGTCGGCGACCTTCTGGCGGATGGCGGCGGCGCGCTGGTATTCCGGCGAATGGTAGCAATCATGCGCGGCGGCCAGCGATTCGAACTCGATGATGACATTGCGTGCGCGGCCGGGGCCTTCGGCCTTTTCATGCTCGCCGCCGCGCGCCAGGAACTTCGCGCCGAAGCGCTCGAAGGCAGGTTTGGCGGCGGAGACATAGTCCTTGTAGCCTTCCGCGTCGCGCACATCGACACGAGCGATCCAATATCCTTTGGGCATTTTCTTGGTCTCCGAACTTGTTCCTGGAAATCTCAGGCCGAGCGCATCTCGTCGAGGATGGCTTCGGCCGCTTCCCGTTTGTTGGCCGCAGCAATGATCGGACGGCCGACGACGAGGTGGCTGGCGCCGTTGCGAATCGCCTGGCCTGGCGTCACCACGCGCTTCTGGTCGCCATGGTCGCTGCCCGCCGGCCGGATGCCGGGCGTCACCACCGCCATGTCGGGTCCCACGATCCGGCGCACCGCCTCGGCCTCCGCGGCCGAGCAGACGATGCCGCCCATGCCGGCATGCAGCGCCTGTTCCGAGCGCCTAAGCACCAGCGTATGCGGATCGTACTCATAGCCGACGTCGATCATGTCCTGCTCGTCCATCGAGGTCAGAACGCTAACGGCAAGCAGGCAAAGGTCGCTGCCTCTGGCCGCCTCTACGGCGGCCTGCATGGCCTTGGGATAGGCGTGGATGGTCAGCATGGTCACGCCCATCTTGACGATGTTCTCGACACCCTTGGCCACCGTGTGGTCGATGTCGAGCAGCTTCATGTCTAGGAAGACGTTGGTGCCGCCGCTGGCCAGCTCCCTGGCGAAGTCGAGCCCGCCGGCGAAGGCAAGCTGGTAGCCGATCTTGTAGAAGGAGACGATGCCGTCGAGTTCGCGCACTGCCTGCTCGGCTTGCTTCACTGTCGGCACGTCGAGGCCGACGATGAGCCGGTCGCGCATGCTATTGGCGATCATGCCTCGATCCGGGTGGACAGCAGGCGCGAGGTCTCGATCAGCGTGCGGCATAAGTGCTCCATCGATTTGTGCAGTCTTTCGTCACGGAAATTTCCATCCTCGTCGAAGGCGTCACCGCCGTCGGGCACCGAGCATTCCGGCGTCACCACCTCCATCTGGCAACGCACCAGCACCGCGCGCAGATGGTTGATGCAGCGGATACCGGCAAAGTGCCCGTTGGAGGACGAGCAGAGGCCAACGACCTTGCCGGCCAGCGGCCTGACTGGCCGGCCACCATCCCTGCGCACCCGGCTCACCCAGTCGATCGTGTTCTTGAGCAGCGGCGGAATGGAGCCGTTATATTCGGGTGTGGCGATCAGCAGCCCGTCATGGGCGATGATCAGACGGCCGAGTTTCTGGGCGTTTTCGGGAACGCCTTTTTCCTTTTCCAGATCCTCGTCCATGATCGGCAGGGGGTAGTCGGCGAGCGAGATGCGGGTCACCTCGGCACCTTGCATGGCGAGTTCCTTTTGCGCCACGTCGGCGGCCCTGCCGCTATAGGCGCCGCTGCGCACCGAGCCGGCGAAGACGAGGATTTTCGGGATCACTGCCATTGGCCACCCTTGTTCCCGGACAGGTACAGCCAAGGACGGCTCAAATCAACGGCTGGATAGGGGAATAGGGCAGTAGGGGAATATGGGAGTAGAAAATAGCCTGGAAATGGAACCCTTCATCCCTACTCCCTTACTCCCCTATTGCCCTATTCCCTTCTCACTTAGTGCGCCTCGCGGCGATAGATCCACAGCTGCGTCGGCGGAATGTTGCGGAGGATGAAATCGAAATGCTTGACCGTGTAGTCACCGCGGCCGGCCGGGATCGGCGACATCGGTCCGTAGGTCAGCTGCACGATCGGCCGTCCGGCCGGGATGCGGTCGAGCAGGCTCTCGATATAGGCGATGCGCTGGGCGACCGGAAAGTTGAGCAGCGGCACGCCCGAAACGACGGAATCGAAGATCATCCCGCTCTTGTCGCCAAGCGTGGCGTTGAGGTTGAAGGCGTCGCCCTCGATGACGTTGACGCCGGGATAGAGCCGCCGCAGGTGACGAACGAAATCCGTGGAATATTCGACAGCGTAGAGGTTTTCGGGGCGTACGCCCTGGGCGAGGATGGCGCGGGTGATGACGCCGGTACCGGGACCGACCTCGAGCACTGGCAGGCCGGATTTAGGATTGACGATCGAGGCCATCTTGCGCGCGGTGATCGAACTGGTCGGCACGATCGAGCCAACCGTCTTCGGCTTGTCGATCCAGCCCTTGAAGAATTTGAGTTCGTCGTCGAACTTTTCGACAAGCGCCTTCCGCAGTCCAGGGCCACGTGTCATGCAAGCTCTCCTCAGCGCTCCCCGCAAAGTTACTTAGCACCTGAGCGGTGCTAGGCAAGGCGCGGCCGGACGCATGTCGTGGATAAGATAATTTTCGTCGCGTCTCAAGGGGCGACGCGATTCAAGGATTTACGCGTGGCAAATCGGCTTACGCGGGCCAAAGTGCATCAACGCTCGCCGAAAGACTCGAAGAAATCCTTCATACGGGCGAAAAAGCCGCTCGATTGAGGCGAATTGTCCTGCGAGGAGAGCTGTTCGAACTCCTCCAGAAGTTCGCGCTGGCGCCGGGTCAGGTTCTGCGGCGTCTCGACCGCGGTCTGGATGTAGAGGTCGCCGACATTGGGCTGGCGCAGCACAGGCATGCCCTTGCCCTTGAGGCGGAACTGGCGCCCGTTCTGTGTGCCTTCGGTCACCTTGACCTTGGTCTGCGTGCCGTCCAGCGTCGTCACCTCGAAGGAGCCGCCAAGGGCTGCCGTCGTCATCGAGATCGGCACCTTGCAATAGAGATCGGCGCCGTCGCGTTGGAAGAACTCGTGCGGTTTGACCGCCAGGAAAATATAGAGGTCGCCCGAGGGCCCGCCGCGCAGGCCGGCTTCGCCCTCATTGGCAAGGCGGATGCGGGTGCCGTCCTCGATGCCGGCCGGGATGTTGACCGACAGCGAACGCTCCTCGGTGACGCGGCCCTGGCCGGCGCATTTCGGGCACGGATCCTTGATCGTCTGGCCGCGCCCCTGGCATTG
This sequence comes from Mesorhizobium sp. M7A.F.Ca.US.006.04.2.1, assembly GCF_004022915.1. NCBI lineage: Bacteria > Pseudomonadati > Pseudomonadota > Alphaproteobacteria > Hyphomicrobiales > Phyllobacteriaceae > Mesorhizobium > Mesorhizobium sp. M7A.F.Ca.US.006.04.2.1. Next base: position 1,965 of record NZ_RZQA01000330.1, on the reverse strand, counting down.
CGGGCAGGTCCGCTCGATCGAGAAGAAGCCTTGCGTGGCGCGCACCTTGCCGTGGCCGTTGCACATCGAGCAGGTGACGGGCTGGGTGCCGGGCTTAGCGCCGCTGCCCGAACATTCAGAGCACGAGATCGACGCCGGCACCCGGATCTGTGCGGTCTTGCCGGCAAAAGCCTCTTCCAGGGTGATTTCCATGTTGTAGCGCAGGTCGGCGCCGCGCTCGCGGCCGCCCGACGAGCGGCGCTGGCGCCCGCCCATCATGTCGCCGAAAATGTCCTCGAAAATGTCGGCGAAGCCGCCGGCGCCAAAGCCTTGGGCCCCGCCATTCATGCCGCCCTGTTCGAAGGCGGCGTGACCGAAGCGGTCATAGGCCGCGCGCTTCTGCGGGTCTTTCAGCGTCTCGTAGGCTTCGTTGATTTCCTTGAACTTGTGCTCGCAGGAATGGTCGCCGGGGTTGCGATCGGGATGGAATTGCATGGCGAGCTTGCGGAAAGCGCTCTTGAGCTCCTTCTCATCGGCGCCTTTTTGCACGCCCAGCGTCTCGTAGAAATCAGCTTTCATTTTTTCCCGCTGTCCGGATGCTCAACGTCTTGAAGCATTGTTGCGTCTCTTGCCGGCACTGACGCTTCGATTTAGGTGCGATGGAAGGGGGATGCCAGTGTCGACGCGGCTTTGCCTGCATTTTTTCAGCAAGGCCCGCTGTTTTTCTGCAAGGGGTTGCAAAAAAGCCCGGCCTTCGCCGGGCTTTTCGCTTTATCTTGCCGTCAAACGGTTCAGGCCGACTTCTTCTTGTCGTCGTCTTCGTCGATTTCCTCGAAATCGGCGTCGACAACGTCACTGTCCTTGGCGGCGTCCGCCTTGGCGTCGGCTTCCGCCGCTTCCTTCTGCGAAGCCTCGTACATGGCTTGGCCAAGCTTCATAGAAGCCTCGGCCAGCGCCTGGCTCTTGGCTTCGATGTCGGCCGCGTCGTCGCCTTCGGTCGCGGTCTTCAGCGCCGCGATCGCGTCGGAGATCGCCGTGCGCTCGCCTTCCGAAACCTTGTCGCCATATTCCTTCAGCGACTTCTCCGAGGAATGCAGCAGCGCTTCGGCCTGGTTGCGGGCCTCGACCAGCGCACGCCGCTTCTTGTCGGTCTCGGCATTGGCCTCGGCGTCCTTGACCATCTTCTCGATGTCGGCGTCCGAAAGACCACCCGATGCCTGGATGCGGATCTGGTGCTCCTTGCCGGTGCCCTTGTCCTTGGCCGAAACGTTGACGATGCCGTTGGCGTCGATGTCGAAGGTGACCTCGATCTGCGGTACGCCGCGCGGCGCCGGCGGAATGCCGACCAGGTCGAACTGGCCGAGCGCCTTGTTGTCGGCGGCCATTTCGCGCTCACCCTGGAAGACCCGGATGGTCACTGCCGACTGTGAGTCCTCGGCCGTCGAGAACACCTGGCTCTTCTTGGTCGGGATCGTCGTGTTGCGTTCGATCAGGCGGGTGAACACGCCACCCAGCGTCTCGATGCCGAGCGACAGCGGCGTCACGTCGAGCAACAGCACGTCCTTGACGTCGCCCTGCAGCACGCCGGCCTGGATGGCGGCGCCGAGAGCGACGACCTCATCCGGATTGACGCCCTTGTGCGGCTCCTTGCCGAAGAACTGCTTCACGATTTCCTGGATCTTGGGCATGCGGGTCATGCCGCCGACCAGGACGACTTCGTCGATCTCGCCCGCCTTCAGGCCGGCATCCTTCAATGCCGCCTTGCAAGGGGCAATCGTGCGCTGGACGAGGTCGTCGACCAGCTGCTCGAACTTGGCGCGCGTCAGCTTCAGCGTCAGGTGCTTCGGCCCGGTCGCGTCGGCGGTGATGAAGGGCAGGTTGATTTCGGTCTGGGTGGTCGACGACAGCTCGATCTTGGCCTTTTCAGCCGCCTCCTTGAGGCGCTGCAGGGCAAGCTTGTCGTTCTTCAGGTCGATGCCCTGTTCC
>NZ_RZQA01000032.1:0-15921 GCF_004022915.1 Mesorhizobium sp. M7A.F.Ca.US.006.04.2.1 | reverse complement strand
GGCGTGACGATCATCTACATCAGCCACCGCATGGAGGAAGTGTTCGAACTCGCCGACCGGGTATCCGTGCTGCGCGACGGCACGCTGGTCGGCACCCGCAACATCGCAGAGACCAACGATGCCGAACTGGTCAAGATGATGATCAACCGCTCGATCGAGCAGGTCTATCACAAGGAGCATTTCACGCCGGGCGCCGCCATCATCGAGGCGAAAAACCTGTCCGGCAAGGGCTTCGAAAATGTCTCGATGACGGTCCGCGCCGGCGAGATCGTCGGACTCTATGGGCTGATCGGCGCCGGACGCAGCGAGTTCGTCACCACGCTCTACGGCCGCCACCGCAAATCCGCCGGCCAGATCCTCTGGGAAGGCAAGGAGGTACAGGTCAATTCCGAACATGACGCGATCAAGCTCGGCATGGCGCTGGCGCCGGAGAGCCGCCGCGACCAGGGCCTCTGCCTCAACCTGCCGGTCGGCTTCAACCTCAACCTGCCGATCTACAAGCGCATCTCGAACAATCTGCTGATTTCGAGCACGCAGGAGAAGACGCAGGCCGATCGCCAGATCGCCGATCTGCGCATCAAGACACCGACACGTGGCGCGCTGGCATCCAGCCTGTCGGGCGGCAACCAGCAGAAGATCGTCATCGGCAAATGGCTGGCGCACGGCGCCAAGCTGTTCATCTTCGACGAACCGACCGTCGGCGTCGATGTCGGCACCAAGGCCGAGATCTACCGCCTGTTCGGCGCGCTTTTGTCAAAGGGCGCCGGCATCATCCTGATCTCGTCCTATCTGCCGGAAGTCTATGAACTCGCCGATACGCTGCATGTGTTCCGGCGCGGCAAACTGGTGGCGACGCACGGTTTTCACGCCGCCAGCCACGAGGATATTCTCACTCAGGCGCTCGCCGAGAAACAAGAAAAGCTGGGAGGACAGATATGAGCACCGAGGCGATCGCCGTCGAAAAACCGAAGCGCAACTATAATGTCCTGTTCGGGCTGACGCTATTGGCGCTGCTGGTTCTGCTCTGGATCCTCCTCTCCGTGACGACGACAAGCTTTGCCTCGGCCAACAACATAGCCAATCTCCTGCGCCAGGGCTCGATGATCGCCATCATGGCGGTCGGCCAGACCTTCGTCATCATCACCGGCGGCATCGATCTGTCGGTCGGCGCCGTGGTCGGCTTCGCCACCGTGGTCGTGGCCATGATGATCAATGCCGGCTTCCCCATCTGGCTCGCCATTCTGGTGACGCTGCTGGTCGGTGTCGCCATCGGCATGTTCCACGGCTTCGGTATCGTCAAGATGGGCCTGCCGCCCTTCATCATCACGCTGGCGACGTTGACCTCGCTGCGCGGCATCGGCCTTTTGATGACCAACGGCAATTCGATCAACATCAACAGCGACACCTTCACCGCCTTCTCGCGCAATTCCTTCATCGGCATCCCCAACCTGTTCTGGATGGTGATCCTGGTCGGCATTCCGGCCTATATCTTCCTGCACCACAGCCGCTGGGGCAGATACCTGTTTTCGGTCGGCTCCAACGCCGAGGCCTCGCGCCTGTCCGGCGTCAATGTCCAGCGCACCATCTACATGGCCTACACGCTGTCGGGCCTGTGCGCCGCCTTCGTCGGCGTGCTGCTGGCCGCCCGCATCGGCATCGGCAACCCGACGCAGGCCGAGGGCTGGGAACTGCAGGCGATCGCGTCGTCGGTCATCGGCGGCACCTCGCTGTTCGGCGCTGTCGGCTCGGTGCATGGGCCGCTGCTCGGCGCCTTCATCCTGGCCACCATCAACAACGGCGCCAACCTGCTCAACGTCAATTCGTTCTGGCAGCGCATCATCACCGGCGCGCTGATCATCATCATCGTCTACTTCGACGGCCTGCGCCGCCGCGGCAAGTAGCGACCCCGCAATCAACCGCCGGTCCGCCACACCAACGGGCCGGCGATTTCATGACTGGATTAGCGCATGAAAGCCGTCCTCTGCCGTTCGCCCGGCGATCTTGTCCTTGAAGACCGGCCCGCACCCGAGACACCGCCTCCCGGCTGGGCGCTGGTGGCGGTCAGCCATGTCGGCATCTGCGGCACCGACTACCACATTTTCGAGGGCAAGCACCCGTTCCTCGCCTATCCCCGCATCATGGGTCATGAGGTCTCGGGTACCGTGATGGAGACCGGCGAAGGCGTCGAACTGGCCATTGGTGAGCCCGTCGTCGTCAACCCCTATCTTTCCTGCGGCAAGTGCATCGCCTGCCGGCACGGCAAGCCCAATTGCTGTGTCAGGATCGAGGTGCTTGGCGTGCATCGCGACGGCGCCATGTGCGAACGCATCCTGGTGCCGGCGCAAAATCTCTATCCGGCCAACGGCCTTTCGCTGGCCGACGCCGCTGCCGTCGAGTTCCTGGCCATCGGCGCGCATGCCGTGCGGCGCGCCCGCGCCGACCCCGGCGCCCACACGCTGGTCATCGGCGCCGGCCCGATCGGGCTCGGCACCGCCATCTTCGCCCGCATCGCCGGGCTCGACGTGACGCTGCTCGACATGAGCAGTGAAAGGCTCGCCTTCGCTGGAAACGAGCTTGGTTTCCAGACCCTAGACGGCTCGCGCGGCGCGGTGCCCGATCTGATCAGGGAAGCGACATCAGGCGAAGGCTTCGATGTGGTCTTCGACGCCACCGGCAACACCCAGTCGGTGCAGTCGGCCTTCGCCCATGTCGCGCATGGCGGAACGCTGGTGCTGGTCTCCGTCGTCAAGGACGACATCAGCTTTTCCGATCCGGAATTCCACAAGCGCGAGATGACGCTGATCGGCAGCCGCAACGCGCTGCGCGCCGACTTCGACCATGTCGCCGCCTCGATCCGCAACGGGGCCGTACCACTGGCCAAGCTCGTCACACACCGCACCACACTCGCCGCCACGCCGCGCGATCTGGCTCGTTGGGCGCATGAGAAATCCGGCCTGATCAAGGCTGTGATCGAGGTGGGGTTATAACATGGCAGGCGGCGAAGCCGGTCCTCAAATGCGCCGCCGCTGGCAAGTGAATGCGGCCGAGCTGGGCCGGGCACTCCCTACAGCGCCGACAGCTTCAGCTCCACCCGTTCGGCCGGAAAGCGCGACTCGGAAAACTGGATCGGCTGGCCGTCCGGCGTGACGTTGACGGCAACCGTGACCAGCACGATGGCGCCCGGCTGCAGGTCGAGGTCGGCAAGGTCCGCCGCATCGGCATGGCGCGCCGACAGCACGGTCGATTGCCTGAGATAGTCGTCTATGCCGAACCGCGCCAGCGATGCGGTGATCGAGCCTGTTTCCGCCATCGCGGCATCGATGCCGGCAAAGCGCCGGGCCTCGAACCAGCCGGCAGCGCGCGACACCGGCCGTCCGTCGGCTTCGCCGCGCGTTTCCAACCGGATCACATCGGCTCCCTTGGGAAGACCCAGTCCCTCGCCGACGCGCTGGCTGGCCGGCTCGACCGACGAGGCGAGCAGGACGATGTGCCGTTCCGTCGTTTGCCCTTGCAGCCCTGTCGAAAAACGTGTGCGCGCCCCGATCGGATAGGACAGCCGCTTGCGCGACAGTACGAAGGTGCCGCGCCCCTGCTCGGCCCGCAGCACGCCTTCCCTTACAAGGGCTGATATGGCGTTGCGCACCGTGTGACGGTTGACGCCATAGCGTTCTGCCAGCGCCACCTCCGGCGGCAGCGCTGCATTCTCCGTGAAATCGCCGATGGCGATCGCATGCAGGATCTTGTCGGCGATCTGCCGCCACAGCGAAACGCCACTGCGCCGCTCGATGCTGTCCGCTAACAGCCGCCCGACCATCATTGCCCCAACCTTCCAGCGCCCAGTCTTCTATCGCTGTCATCCACCCGTCATGGACACGCGTTAGATAATAGATATAATTTGTATAGTTGTCTACATCAATAGACAAATTAACAAAGAGGAATGCTGCTGATGCGAGGACAGGAAGCCCGCGACCAGGCCGAGCGCAAAGCCGCCATGGCAACCCTTACGCAATCCAGCGGCGATGACATCGTACGGCTCTGGAATGAGGCCGGACTGCCTTCGGACGCCGAGCTGTTGCGCGGCCCCGAAACCGGCCTTGTCACCCTGCGCGGCCGCATCGGCGGCGGCGGCGCCCCTTTCAATGTCGGCGAGGCGACCGTCACCCGCGCCACGGTCAGGCTACCCACCGGACAGGTCGGCCATTGCTATGCGCTTGGCCGCGACAAGCAGAAGGCGAAGCTGGCGGCTATCGCCGACGCCCTATGGCAGGACCCTGCCCGCCGCAATGAGGTCGAGACCGGACTGATAGCGCCTCTGCGGTCGGCTCTGACCTTGGCGCACGAAAAACGCCGCGCCGAGACGGCGGCAACGAAGGTCGATTTCTTCACCATGGTTCGCGGAGAAGACTGATGGACATTGCAGCGCAATCGATCGAGGGCGGGTTCGCCGATCCGGTCTTCAACGCCCAGACCGTGTTCCGCGCCGTGATGGACGCAATGGCTCGGCCCGGCAGCGTGCAACCGCTGCCGGCCTTCGCCCGCCCGCCGGTGCCGCTCTCGGCTACCGCCGGCGCCATCGCACTGGCGCTGTGCGACAATGACACGCCGCTCTGGCTCGACCCGGCTTTGCAGGCCTCCACCGCGATCAGATCGTGGCTTGGGTTCCATACCGGCGCGCCATTGGCCAACACACCGGCCGATGCGCATTTCGCCTTGATCGCAGCACCTGCCGAGATGATGGCGCTCGATGGCTTTTCGCAGGGCACGCAGGATTATCCCGACCGCTCGACCACGCTGATCCTGCAGGTCAGCGATCTGGTCTCCGGCACGCCGCTATTGCTCGAAGGTCCCGGCATCGAAACCAGCGCCACGATCGCGCCGGCGCAGATGCCACGCCATTTCGTCGAGCAGTGGAAGCAGAATATCAAGCGCTTTCCGCGCGGCGTCGACATCATCCTCGCCACATCAGGCGGCATCGCCTGCCTACCGCGCACGACGCGCATCAAGACGATGGAGGCGTAAGATGTATGTCGCGGTAAAAGGTGGCGAAGCGGCAATCGCCAACGCCCACAGCCTGCTGGCCGACCGCCGGCGTGGCGACCGTTCGGTGCCCGCCCTTCGTCTCGACCAGATCGTCGAGCAGCTGGCGCTCGGCGTCGACCGGGTGATGAGCGAAGGCTCGCTCTATGATCGTGAACTGGCCGCGCTCGCCATCGTCCAGGCGCGCGGCGACATGATCGAGGCGATCTTCCTGGTGCGCGCCTACCGCACCACGCTGCCGCGCTTCGGCTACTCCAGGCCCATCGACACCGCCAACATGCTGGTCGAGCGGCGCGTCTCGGCGACCTACAAGGACCTGCCCGGCGGCCAGTTGCTCGGACCGACCTTCGACTACACCCACCGGCTGCTCGATCCCGAGCTTGCCGCCGGCGCCGATGTCGCCGAGCCCTTGCTGCGCGACACGGAAGCGCAAGCCATGCCGCGCGTCTCGGCGATCCTCGCCCGCGAAGGCTTGATCGAACCGGATGGCGACATGCCGCAGGACCATGTCCCCGGCGACATCACCCGCGAGCCGCTCGAATTCCCGATGGCGCGCGACATCCGCCTGCAGGCGCTGTCACGCGGCGATGAAGGGTTCCTGCTGGCGCTCGGCTATTCCACCCAGCGCGGCTATGCCCGCAACCACCCCTTCGTCGGCGAGATCCGCATCGGCGAAGTCGAGTTGGAGCTCGACGTGCCCGAACTGCCCTTCGCGGTGCCGCTCGGCACTGTCCGCGTCACCGAATGCCAGATGGTCAACCAGTTCAAAGGCTCGGCCAAGGCGCCGCCGCAATTCACCCGCGGCTACGGCCTGGTCTTCGGCCAGAGCGAACGCAAGGCGATGGCCGTGGCACTCTGCGACCGGGCGCTGCGCGCGAAAGAGCTCGGCGAGGATGTCGTCGCCGCGGCCCAGGACGAGGAGTTCGTCATCTCGCACTCCGACAATGTCCAGGCGACCGGCTTCGTCGAGCATCTGAAGCTGCCGCACTATGTCGACTTCCAGGCAGAACTCGATCTCGTACGCCGCATGCGCACCGAATATGACGCGCGCGAAAACCCCGTGAAGGTCGAAGAGAAGCGGGAGGCCGCGGAATGATCGAGGGCCTTTCCCACATGACCTTCATCGTCCGCGATCTCGAGCGGATGACCGAAATCCTCGAGGGCGTATTCGACGCGCGCGAAGTCTATGCCAGCGACGCCAGGCAGTTCTCGCTGTCGCGCGAAAAATTCTTCCTGATCGGTGACATCTGGGTCGCCATCATGGAGGGCGAACCCTTGCCGGAGCGCAGCTACAACCACATCGCCTTCAAGATCGATGACGCCGATTTCGACCGCTATGCCGAGCGCATCGGCAGGCTCGGCCTCGACATGCGCCCGCCGCGCCCGCGCGTCGAGGGTGAAGGCCGCTCGATCTATTTCTACGACGAAGACAACCACATGTTCGAACTGCACACCGGCACGCTCAATGAGCGGCTGGCGCGCTATGCCAGGGGATTGGAGGCTGCGGAATGAATTTAGTGCCCGACGCCACCATGGCCGCCACCATCGTGGGAATGACCGCCATAGCCGTCATACCCGGAGTAATCACCATTCCCGACGCCCACGGACTCACCTTGAGAGCCTTCTTTGGGGCCGGGCAAAATCATGCGCCGAAGGAAGAAGAGAACGACGCCGGCGAACACCACCAACAGAATTCCGAGATGCATCCATCCGGTCGAGTTTATCTGAATTCGCCCCTGTATCCGCGTCCTGGACGCCAATTCGATAGCACAATGTGGATGTGATCGCCATGACCGACATCGCCACCTACAACTTCGCCTATCTCGACGAGCAGACCAAAAGGATGATCCGCCGGGCGATCCTCAAGGGCATCGCCATTCCCGGCTACCAGGTGCCGTTCGCTTCGCGCGAAATGCCGATGCCCTACGGCTGGGGCACCGGCGGTGTCCAGGTCACCGCTTCGATCATCGGCCCGGACGATGTGCTGAAGGTCATCGACCAGGGCGCCGACGACACCACCAATGCGGTGTCGATCCGCGCCTTCTTCAAGAAAGTCGCCAATGTCGCGGTGACGACCGACACTGCCAGCGCCACCATCATCCAGACCCGTCACCGCATTCCCGAGCATCCGCTGACGGCGGCCCAGGTGCTGGTCTACCAGGTGCCGATCCCCGAACCCCTGCGCTTCCTCGAGCCGCGCGAGACCGAAACGCGCAAAATGCACGCGCTGGAGGAATATGGCCTCATGCACGTCAAGCTCTACGAGGACATCGCCAAGCACGGCCGCATCGCCACCACCTATGCCTATCCGGTCAAGGTCGAGGGCCGCTATGTGATGGACCCCTCGCCGACGCCGAAATTCGACAATCCCAAGATGCACCGCTCGCCGGCCCTGCAGCTGTTTGGCGCCGGCCGCGAAAAGCGCATCTACGCGGTGCCGCCTTTCACCGAAGTGGTCAGCCTCGACTTCGAGGATCATCCGTTCGAGGTCCAGACCTTCGACCAGCCCTGCGCGCTGTGCGCGGCCGAGAACGTCTATCTCGACGAAGTCATCCTCGACGACCATGGCGGCCACATGTTCGTCTGCTCCGACACGGACCATTGCGAGAAGCGGCGAGCGGACGGCTATCGCGGCCATCTTGCCCCGGAAAACCATCTTGCCTCGGGAACAAGGGAGCCGGCGCAATGACCGACGAACCGCTGCTGCGTGTCGCAGCACTTTCTAAATTCTACGGTTCGCGCGTCGGCTGCGACAACGTCTCCTTCGACCTGTGGCCGGGCGAAGTCCTGGCTGTCGTCGGCGAATCCGGCTCCGGCAAGACGACGCTGCTCAACTGCCTGTCAACGCGGCTGCTGCCGAGCTCCGGCTCCGCCAGCTACCGCATGCGCGACGGCCAGTTCCGCGAGCTCTACCGCATGAGCGAGGCCGAGCGCCGCTTCCTGATGCGCACCGACTGGGGATTTGTCCATCAGAACCCCGCCGACGGTCTGCGCATGACGGTGTCGGCGGGCGCCAATGTCGGTGAGCGGCTGATGGCGGTCGGCGACCGTCACTACGGCAGGATCCGCGCCACCGCCGTCGACTGGCTGTCGCGTGTCGAGATCGACGAGGACCGCATCGACGACGAGCCCCGGGCCTTTTCCGGCGGCATGCGCCAGCGCCTGCAGATTGCCCGCAACCTCGTCACCGGGCCGCGGCTGGTGTTCATGGATGAGCCAACAGGCGGCCTCGATGTCTCGGTGCAAGCCCGCCTGCTCGACCTGCTGCGTGGTCTGGTCACCGATCTCGGTCTGGCGGCCATCGTCGTCACCCACGACCTTGCCGTGGCGCGGCTCTTGTCGCAGCGCATGATGGTGATGAAGGACGGCCGCGTCGTCGAAAGCGGCCTCACCGACCGCGTGCTCGACGATCCCCGCGCGCCCTACACGCAATTGCTTGTTTCCTCGATTTTGCAGGTTTGACGATGGCGCCAAGGCACCCCCCTCTGGCCTGCCGGCCATCTCCCCCTCAAGGGGGGAGATTGGCTATCGTCCTCGGTTTCGCCACTCTCCAATGTTGCAGAACAAGCGCAACGAGAAAGCTGCCGATCTCCCCCCTTGAGGGGGAGATGCCTGGCAAGGCAGAGGCGGGCGTTGGCCCGCAAAAGAACGACAATTGGAGGCCCTTCTGATGGCAACCCCCCTCGTTGTCTCCGATGTCGCCAAGAGTTTCACCATGCACCTGCGCGACGGCATCAAACTGCCTGTTGTCGCCGGTGTCTCGTTCTCGATCAGGGCTGGCGAATGCACCGTGCTCGGCGGTCCTTCCGGTGCCGGCAAGAGCTCGATCCTGAAGATGCTCTACGGCAACTACGCCGTCGACGAAGGCCAGATCATCGTCACGCATGGTGATGGGCTGATCGACCTCGCCACCGCCAGCCCGCGCACCGTGCTGGCCATACGCCGGCAAACGATCGGCTATGTCAGCCAGTTCCTGCGCACCGTGCCGCGCGTCTCGGCGCTCGACGTCGTCGCCGAACCGCTGGTCGAGCGCGGCGAGGATCGCGAGATTGCCCGCGGCAAGGCGCGCGCCTTGCTGGCGCAGCTCAACCTGCCGGAGAAACTCTGGGCCTTGCCGCCTGCGACCTTCTCCGGCGGCGAGCAGCAGCGCGTTAACATCGCGCGCGGCTTCATCACCGAGCATCCGATCCTGCTGCTCGACGAGCCGACAGCCTCGCTCGATGCCAGGAACCGCGATGTCGTGATCGAACTCATCGCCGCCAAGAAGGCGGCTGATGTCGCCCTGCTCGGCATCTTCCACGACCACGACGTGCGCGAGGCGGTTGCCGACCGCATCATCGACGTCACCGCTTTCGCGCCCGGAAAAATCGCCGCATGACCAGGAAATTATCCGAGACGCCGTTGATCCATCCGACGGCGGAGGTGCAGAACTCGACGCTCGGCCGTTGGACCGAGATCGCCGACCGCAGCCGGGTCTCGGAAAGCGAACTCGGCGACTATTCCTACATGATGCAGGACTGCGCCGTCTGGTGCGCGACGATCGGCAAGTTCGCCAACATCGCGGCCAGCGTGCGCATCAACGCCACCAACCACCCGACCTGGCGGCCGACGCTGCACCATTTCACCTATCGCGCCTCCGATTACTGGGACGATGCCGAGCACGAGAGCGAATTCTTCGCCCAGCGCCGCGCCAAGCGGGTCACCATCGGCCACGACACCTGGCTCGGTCACGGCTCGACCATCCTGCCCGGCGTCACCATCGGCGATGGCGCCGCGGTCGGCGCCGGCGCTGTCGTCTCGAAAGATGTAGCGCCCTATAGGATCGTCGCCGGCGTGCCGGCAAAGCCGATCCGCGAGCGCTTCGATCGCCGCACGGCCGAACGCTACCAGGCGCTGGCCTGGTGGGACTGGGACCATGCAAGGCTGCGGGCCGCGTTGGATGACTTCCGGGAGCTCGAGGCCGAGGCGTTCTTGGAGAAATATGGCGGATAGCGACGCCAGGAACGGGCTGTCACTGACGCTGGGCAGCGGGGGCAAACCGCCCCCGCCCCTGCTATCCGCATGACGTGCCTCTCGACACCGGCATCGACGCCATGACGGCCCTTGTCTGGAACGCCTGAAGGACGGCCTCGCCATCGCCGGCGCGCGACGGGCGAGTATATGCGCATCAAGTGGTGCCGTCTGGCCACCGGCGCCAGCTCGCCAGGCCTGCATTCCACATCACCTTCGACTGCTGATCCTGGGCCGGCCGCAGACTCCGGCCTGTGGAGCGTAACAAAACTGACATCAACGCGACACGGCAGGTTCATGTGGCTGCGCTAGGCGAATGCCTGACGATCAATGGTCCGGACTGGAACCTGCCGCCATGCCAGCAAATTCCGCCACGCTCGAAATCCGCGGTGTCACCCGACGATTTGGCAAGAACACTGCCGTCAGCGACATCAACATCGCGATCCCGCAGGGTCAGATGGTTGGCGTCATCGGCCGTTCGGGCGCCGGAAAATCGACCCTTCTTCGCATGATCAACCGTCTCATCGATCCCAGCCAGGGGTCGATTTTTTTTGACGGCGCCGAGGTCTCGAAACTGAGCGGTTCGCCGCTGCGGCGCTGGCAGCGTGACTGCGCCATGATCTTCCAGCAGTTCAACCTGGTGCCGCGCCTCGACGTGCTGACCAATGTGCTGCTCGGCAAGCTGAACCACCGCTCGACCATCACCAACCTGTTCGGCATGTTCTCCCGCGCCGAATGCGCCGAGGCGGTCGCGGCACTCGAGCGGCTCGACATCGCCCGCACCGCCCTGCAGCCCGCCGGCACCTTGTCGGGCGGCCAGCAGCAGCGCGTCGCCATCGCTCGCGCCATGATGCAGCAGCCCAGAGTGATCCTCGCCGACGAGCCGATCGCCTCGCTCGACCCGCTCAACGCCAAGGTGGTGATGGATTCGCTGCAGGACATCAATTTGCGCGAAGGCATCACCGTCGTCACCAATCTGCACACGCTGGACACCGCCCGGACCTACTGCAACCGCATCATCGGCATGGCTGCCGGCAAGGTCGTCTTCGACGGCCCGCCGGAAGAGCTCAACCGCGAGGCGGTGCGCCTCGTCTACGGCGCCGACAGCAATGGCCAGGAAATCTCCGAGGCCATCACCTCGACCAGCGTTGCCTTCAGCCGAAAGATCGCCGCATCCGCCGGACCGCTCGAGCCCGCATTCCCGGGATATTGAGAGCGGTTGGGATCGCCAGCCCGCGTCAAGGGCACCTGTCAAAATCGATAACGCTGCCGGCGCGGGGCCGGAACCTACAGGAGAAATATCCAATGTTCAGGAAGATGGTCTTTGGCGCCGTTTCGGTGCTCGCCATGGCGACCAGCATGGCCCATGCCGCCGACATGAAGGAATTTCGCGTCGGCATTCTCGGCGGCGAAAACGAATCCGACCGGCTGCGCAACTACCAGTGCCTCGCCGACCATCTGAAGGCCGAATTCGGCTTCGAAAAGGTCTCGCTGTTCCCCGCCGCCGACTATGACGGCGTCATCCAGGGCCTGCTCGGCGGCACGCTCGACTTCGCCGAACTCGGCGCTTCCGGCTACGCCAGCGTCGCTCTCAAGGACCCGAAGGCGGTCACCCCGATCCTCACCACCCAGCAGACCGACGGCGCCACCGGCTATTATTCGATCGGCCTGGCGCTGAAATCCTCCGGCATTACCGACATCAAGTCGGCCAAGGGTAAGAAGCTCGGCTACGCCGATCCGGATTCGACCTCCGGCTACCTGATCCCGCTGACCCAGATCCCGAAGGATACCGGCGCTTCGAACGAAAAATTCTTCGCCTCGACCCAGTTCAACGGCGGCCACGAGAACAACGTTCTGGCCGTGCGTGACGGCAAGGTCGACGTGGCGGTGGACGATTCTTCCGGCATCGGCGACTTCAAGGACGGCTACACCTCGGGCACCTTTCACAAGGAAGTCGCCAAGGGCGCCGTCGACCCCAACGACTTCGTCGAGGTCTGGCGCTCGGGTCTGATCCCGAACGGCCCGCTGGTCGTGCGCACCGCGCTCGGCAGTGAAATGACCGCCAAGCTCGCCGACTTCTTCACGCAGTTGCCGAAGAAGGACAAGGCTTGCTTCGAAGGCGTCGAGGGCGGCGACTTTACCGGCTACGTCCCGGTTAAGGCGGACTTCTACAACGTCATCGTCGAAGCCCGTAAGGCAGCCATCGGCGGCTAACGGCGAAATCAGGAAGGGCGGCGTCGAGAAAACGCCGCCCTTCTTGCATGTCCGATCATGACCCTTTCCGTGACAGCCCCTTCCGGCGCCACTCATCAGATGGCCGACGCCTGGCGTCGCCAGACGTCCTTGCGCCGGCTCTACACCGCCATCGGTGTCGGCCTGCTCATCACCGCGCTCGGCAGCGCCATGTGGTTCGCCGACGAGGCCAATGCCGGGCATTTCTTCGACCGGTTGCCGCATTTGCTGGATTTCCTGAGCTGGCTCGTCCCCAAGGATTGGAACGATGTCTGGCGGGCGATGTTCGACATCGCTTCTCCGCATGACACCGGCACCCAGGAATTCAATTTTCCGCTTGGCCGCTCCTATGTCTGGGGCAGCTTCTACATCCCCGAATATTTCGAGCTGATGCTGACCACGCTCAACGTGGCCCTGGTCTCGACCTTCATCGGCTTCGTCTTCGCCGTGCCGTTCTCCTTCATCGCGGCGCGCAATTTGACGCCGCATCCGGTGCTGCGGCTGATCGTCAAGCGCCTCATGGAACTGCTGCGCGCCTTTCCCGAGATCGTCATCGCCGGCCTGTTCGCCGCCATCGTCTCGATCGGCCCGATCGCCGCCATCATCGCCATCGGCCTGCATTCGATCGGCGCGCTGGGCAAGCTGTTCTACGAGATCAACGAGAACATCGACATGCGCGCCGAGGAAGGCCTGAGGGCCGTCGGCGCCAACTGGTTCGAGCGGGTGCGCTTCGCCGGCCTGCCGCAGGTGCTGCCCAACTTCATGTCCTACACGCTGCTGCGTGTTGAGATAAATGTCCGCATTTCCACCATCATGGGCGCTGTCGGCGGCGGCGGTATCGGCGAGGAGTTGAAGCTGTCGATCTCGCGCGGCTTCGGCGCCAAGACGATAGCCCTCGTGCTGCTCCTGTTCACGACGATCTTCATCGTCGACCAGTTCTCCGCCTGGCTGCGCCGCAAGCTGGTCGGCGAGCAGGCTTTCGTGATGAGCGCTTGACCATGGCCACCATGACCGCCGATCAGATCCAGTCGATCGAAGAGCGCTTCCCGCAGGTGTTCCAGCGGCCGTTCCACAAGCGCTTCGGGCCGCTGATGCTGCTTGGCGGCATCTTTCTCTACCTGCTGTACGCCTTGTGGTTCTTCAACCTGCCGCAGGTCATGCGAGAATCGCACTGGGAGCGCCTGCCGCTGTTCCTGACCCAATGGATCAGCTACGACGTACAGCCGATCTTCCGCCTCGATGAACCGCAGATCACTGCCAAATATCCACGCTTCTCGGTGCTCGGCCCGAACCCGGATCCGGACTGGGTCAAGACCAATGCCGATGGTTCGGTGACGATCCTGATCGACGGCACCGCCAAGTCGATTACCTTCACCAAGACGCAAGCGACGATAATTGCCAACGGTGAGACCGTTGCGGTCGCACTCGGCACCGGCAAGCCGCTGATCTCGGGACCGGTTCCCGGCTGGATCACCGCGCATGAGGATGAGGTCGTCGCCGACATGGGCTTTGCCGGCGAGGCCCGCGTCGCCGTTGACCGCGTCAGGATACGCAAGCGGTTTCTAGGCTGGGCAAACTTCGTCTTCGACACGCGTTCGCCTTTCTTCGGCAAGTCGGCAAGCGAAGTCGCTTCGCTGATCGTCTCCGGGCCGGAACTGAAACCGGGCACGTCAAATCTGGCGCTGGCCGGCGACAACATCTGGAACAACGCCCAGTGGCAGCATGGCGATGTCTGGACGAAGCTCCTGCAGACCATCGTCATGGCCTTTCTCGGCACCATGCTGGGCGGCATCGTCGCCTTCCCGCTGGCCTTCTTCGCCGCCCGCAACATCACGCCCAGCCGGCTGGTCAACCAGGTGCTCAAGCGCTTCTTCGATTTCATGCGCTCCATCGACATGCTGATCTGGGCGCTGTTCTTCACCCGCGCCTTCGGGCCGGGACCGCTGGCTGGCAGTGCGGCGATCTTCTTCACAGAGGTCGGCACGCTCGGCAAAACCTATTCCGAGGCGCTGGAGAACATCGACGACAAGCCGCGCGAGGGGATTACCTCGACCGGAGCCAACGGCCTCCTGGTGCAGCGCTACGGCGTGCTGCCGGAAGTGGTGCCGGTGTTCATCAGCCAGACGCTCTATCAGTGGGAATCCAACACCCGCGGCGCCACCATCATCGGCGCTGTCGGCGCCGGCGGCATCGGCCTGAAGCTGTGGGAAGCGATGCGCACCAACTCCAACTGGGCCAACGTCTTCTACATGGTGCTGCTGATCCTGGCCGTCGTCTTCATCTTCGACAACATCTCCAACTTCCTGCGCCGCCGGCTGAGCCGGACCATCCACGACTACAACAGGATCCAGGCTGAGCAGGGGTAGGCTTGTGATGTAGACGCGCAAGTCGTCTCGACCAGCGCCAAAGGATCGACCCCCACTCCGTCGAGCTTCGCTCGACACCTCTCCCCCGATCGACGGGGTAGAGGAAAGCGCCAGGCTGTCCGAGCCGACGCCTGTCCTCTTAGGCCGAGTGTCTTCCCAGGCCGAGGCTTCCTTCCTCTCCCTCCGGAGGGGGGAGAGGTGGCTCGGCGAAGCCGAGACGGAGTGGGGGAACCACCTGGCAACCGCCGCAAACGCAAATAGAAAATGGGCCAGGGCGCCTAAGCCGCCTTCTTCCACCCGCTCTTGATATGCTTATACCCCTCCCGATAGACCGCGTCCGGCGTCTCTGAGAAATCCCGCCACACCTTGGTCGCCGCCGCCAAATCCTTGAGTGAGCGGCCGAACGCCTCGATCGTCAGCCAATCGTCATAGCCGCTCTTGCGGATGGCGGAAAACGTTTCGGTCCACGGAATGTTGCCGCGCCCCGGCACGCCGCGATCGTTCTCCGAGATATGGATATGCACGACATTCCTGCGGTGTTTCGTGTAGGCGCCGATCGGGTCGGCCTCCTCGATATTGGCGTGGAAGGTGTCGTACATCGCCTTGATGTGCGGCCGGTCGATGGCGTCGATATGCTCCGACAGGTCCGCCATCGTGTTGAGCAGGTAGCATTCGAAGCGGTTCAGCGCCTCGAGCCCGATGGTGACGCCCTTGTTGCCGGCATGGTCGCCGATGGCGCGCTGCGAGCCGACGGAGCGCTTCTTCTCCGCGGCCGTCGGCCCAGAGCCGGAAAAGGACCCGAGCGTCGAATGCAGAGGGCCGCTCAGCGTGCTGGCGCCAAGCGCCTGCGCGCAGTCGATCGCCCATTTCATGTAGTCGACACCGGCCTTGCGGGTTGCCGCGTCGGCCGCGATCAAATTCATCGCCGGATCGCCCATGGCCGAAACCGCAGTCCGCTCCAGCCCGATGCGGTCGAGCAGATCGCCGAGCTTTCTATAATCGTCCGGCGTGCCGGCGAAGATCGGTATCTCGACGCCATCGAAACCGGTCGCCTTGATGTCGCGCAGCAGCGGCTCGTGTTTCTTCGACACCGCCGTCGTCCACAAGAACATGCACATGCCGATTTTCATCGACGACCCCTCCCTTTGACGGCGCACTGGCTGTTCCGCCGCTTCGCGCCATGCCCCCTCATCCGGCCGCTTCGCGGCCACCTTCTCCCCGCTGGGGAGAAGAGACTTGGCGTCGCGCCATCTCCTCCTCCTCTCCCCTCGGGGAG
>NZ_RZQA01000329.1:0-6280 GCF_004022915.1 Mesorhizobium sp. M7A.F.Ca.US.006.04.2.1 | reverse complement strand
TCAGAGCGGGCAAAGTCGCGGGCTGCGGCAGTGCCGGCGGGAAAGCCGCTGCGAGCGCTGTAGTCGCGCGGCTTGGTCCCCCTGCGAGAGTGGCGCGCGGTGACGCCTTTCGCACCGATGATGTCGAGCAAAGCGATGCCGGCGACCACGGCAAGCGCAATGCCCACGTTGTCGCGCTTTGGATTGTCATGCCGATAAGCTGACAGCAACGTCGCGATGTCCAGGCCGTCGCCAGCCACCCGGCTCCAAAGCCCAGCCTGCTTGTCCACGGAAAGCGAGAGTATGCCGCTGCTTATCTCCCGCGCCCCATAGGCTCGGATGAGATCTTGCTTGCCGCTCATGCCGAGCGCACCGGCAATCCGCTCGGCACCAACCAGCTCGACGACACCCAGCGCGATGCTGAACCAGCCGAGCTTGCGGGCAAGGCCATCGAAGGCATCGGCCACACTCGGCCCGGCCTGCAGCACTTTGGGATCGCCAGGCGATCGGGTGATGTTGGTGAGTTTAGCGACCACGTTCATGACGATTCCCTACGGTTTCAAAACAACCTTGATGCAGCTGTCCTGCTTGTCGCGGAACACCTTGTACATCTCGGGTCCCTGCTCGAGCCCGACGGTATGGGTGATGACGAAGGAAGGGTCGATCTGGCCGTCCACGATGCGGCGCAGCAGATCCTCGGTCCAACGGGTGACATGGGTCTGCCCCATGCGGAAGGTGAGGCCCTTGTTCATCGCCTGTCCCATCGGAATCTTGTCGACCAGCCCGCTGTAGACGCCGGGGATCGAGATCACGCCGGCCGGCCGGCAGACATAGATCATCTCGCGCAACACATGCGGTCGATCATTTTCCATCAGCATCAACTGCTTTGCGCGATCGTAGACGGTGTCGGGCTGGGCCAGCGAGACATGGCTTTCCATGCCGACGCAATCGATGCACTTCTCCGGGCCATTTGCGCCGGTGAGTTCCTGCAGCCGTTCGACGACACTTTCCTCGGCGAAATTAATGGTGATGGCACCGCCGGCCGCCCCCATGGAAAGCCGTTCCGGCAGGCAATCGATCGCCACCACCTGTTTGGCGCCGAGCAGCAGGGCACTGCGTATTGCCATCTGCCCGACTGGGCCGCAGCCCCACACCGCAACCGTATCCGTAGGCTCTATGTCGCACTGTGCCGCGGCCTGCCATCCGGTGGGAAAAATATCGCCGAGGAAGAGAACCTGCTCGTCGGTAAGGTTGTCAGGCACCTTTAGGTGCGTGGCGTCGGCGAACGGCACCCGCAGGTATTCCGCCTGTCCCCCGGGATAGCCGCCCGTCAAATGGGTGTAGCCAAACAGACCAGCGGTGGTGTGCCCGAACACCTTGTCGCCGAGGTTCTTCTTGCGGTTCGTACGTTCGCAAACCGAAAAGTTCTGTCTCTTGCACTGGTCGCACTCACCGCAGATTATGGTGAACGGTACGACAATGCGGTCTCCCTTCTTCAGAGCGCCGTTGACGCCCCTGCCGACCTCCACGACCTCTCCCATCATCTCGTGGCCCATAATGTCGCCTGGCAGCATGGCTGGCACGTAGTTGTGGTAAAGGTGAAGGTCGGAGCCGCAGATGGCACAACTCGTCACCTTGATAATCGCGTCCCGTTCATCCTCAATTTCTGGATCGGAGACCTGATCGCAGCGTATGTCTTCCTTACCGTGCCAGACCAACGCACGCATAGCCCGCTCCTCTGTTGGCAAGGTCGATCGGGACCCGCGCTTGGCAAGCGGGCCATGCTATTCATCGACCGTGCCCGCCGCCTGTCGAACCGCAATGGCCGACCTATGTTCCGGGAGCTTGAGAGAATATTTTGGGCCATTCCAAACGGCGCCTTCGCCTGACCGCGACTCGCTTGCCGCTCCGTCTGAAGTCGGCTCCTCAGTCTTGATGCAGCTACGGCATGTCTTCGTTGTTTGTGCCATGCACGTTGGAGCCGTGCAGGAGGGACTGGATTTCGTCTAGATCGATGTTGCCGTCACCATTCTCGTCGATGCTATTGAACATCCTGCCGACCGCGCTTTGAACCTCGGCCTCGGACAGTGACCTGTCGCCATCCGTGTCCAACAGGCCGAACATAAGTCGCATGCCGGCACCGCGCATCATTTGGTGACCACGGTGTCGAGCCATTCTGTGTCCTCTGCCCCAGTCGCCACGATTTCGCCAATGGTCGCCATGCCGGCTAGCTTCATCGGGGGGGTCAGCATGCCCGTTGCGGTCGCCCTGGTCGTTGCGGCTATCTTCGTCACGGAAAGCTTCTTCAGAACCGCGATCCTGGTGCATCCTCTCCCGGACAGCTTGCTCAACCATCTGGCGGATTATTTCGCGTGTCTGTTCACCCCCCTGTCCGTTTGCGTTCGACCCGGCGCCGGGCTGTTCGGTCGCCGTCGTGGGTGCAGGCGTCGTGGGTGCCGGTGTTCCGCTTGACTGGGCGAGCGCCGGGGACGTGAGGGCTATGAAAGTGGCGGCGGCGGCCGTCGTGCTGTGTGGAAATCTCATGGCATGCCTCCATCGAACCATCGGCCGTGTTTGTTTGGGTCAAACTGGGGCTCGGTCTGATTGTTCCCTCAAGGGGATGAGGTCACGGCGAAGTTATAGGCCATGTGCCCGTGGGCGCAGGGCGACCACAACCAGAATGGTGGAGATGGTGATGGCATTCATGTCGTCGTAGCCGCCTTCTGGAATGGCGGAACGTGCCAAGGTGTTGCAGCGCTGTGGTGGAGCTTGCTTCGCTGCCGCGGCCTGCAGGGCGAGAGATCGCGCATCTCGATCTGCATCCACACGACTGGAAGCCAGAACAGGCCGGTAATGAGGTAAAGCAGGATCGAAAAGCGCAATCCACCCCTCGGTCGGCGAATAGGCGGAATGCCAGGCGAGGGCATGAGCCACCACCGCGGTTGCAGTGAACACGAATTCAGCGATCACGCGATGCGTGCGACCGTTACGATGGTCGCGGAATTTGCGGTCTGATGGGCGAGCAGCATGAACAAGGCGATGCCGGCCGGACGGCGAGTTGTTCGCAGACCGCCTCGGACGGTTCAGTGCAAGGATCAAATCCCCCTGCGCCGCTCATGGACGCAGCGCCAGCTCAGGAACCTGATCGGCGGGATCCGCGATGTTCATGGACCCGATTCCCGGCGGAAGTGCGGCATGTGGGCTGGATCGTTTGACAAGCGATCGGAATGTCAGGAAACCAGAGCGAGGCGGCGCGGCACAACCGGCGGCCAGCGCCTTGGCGAAGGTCACGCATGTCGACCTGCTGACCGCACGTCGGACAGATGTAGGAATATCCTTCTTGGGCTCGCCGCTGTAGAGCTTGCCGGGAATTGATCCACCAAGATCGGATTGCTCGTCATATCCATCGACTTGTCTCAAATGTTACCGAACTGTTCTGCGCATATTCCCGTCCGCTCGGTCAAAGTCTAACGATCAGGGAAGCACATTGGAAAGCACATGCGGTAACGGTTGATTCAACCATTGCTGGTATGTTGGTGTGGGTGGCGGCTCCGACAGTTGGGCGGGCGCTTCAGTGCCGGAGCCGCCTGCGCAGTCCGGTTGGGGTTTGACCGCGCCGTCCTATAATGGGACAGCGCGGTCAACGATTCGTTAAAATGCTCCGGAGCTAATTAAACGTGTGCTAAATTGAATCGCAGTGTTGCGAGTCAGCTCATGCGTTTGAAGGTCATCAGTCTATCGCGCAGGAAGGGCGAGGCGGTGTTAGCCGTCAGTCATTCTATCTCACGCGCTGACGACCTCTGGCGCATTCCAAGTCATCAATTGTGACATCAGCCGTTGAATCGACGCCGGTCCAACCGCCTGCTTCGTATTCGTTTCGCCGGAACCACCGATAGCTTCGCCCGTTGCTAAGCTGCCCCGTGACACACGAAATCATCGATCACTGCTTGATGTATGGCTAGCGACGGTGACTCACCAAAGACATGAACTCAGAAAAGAAACCAACGAAAGCTGGACCGTGTTTAACGTGTTGACTGGGCAGCCAGCAGACCCGTGGGCGCTCCGGCTAAGCTATGCCCGGACTCTTGTTCGCCTCTTGAACGCTGTCGAGTTGAAGCGAAAGGTCACTCGAAGTGACCTCTAAATACGCACTGCTGAAACACATCGGGAGCCGTTGGCAAAGCCACCGTTCCGTGGTCACCTACCTGAGACTCTCGCCCGATAGCAGAGGGTGACGTGGCAAGGCTTGAGCGCCCAACCTATGCCTGCAGCATCAAGAATATGATCCTGCCAAGAGCGCCTAAGAGCAGGGCGAATGCGGCGAAAGATTGAATAAAGAAGCCGGGGTACCGCTTCAGCGGTGCCGACAGGTAACCGATGAAGTAGGCAATCCTTCCCATTATCCAAAGCAGTCCCAGTGCAGCCGCCCATGGCGCGCTCCAGTAGACCGCGAAAAGGCACATCGACGGAAGAAAGTCCGGCAGCCATTCGATCGAGTTTGAATTAGCGCGGATTGTCCGCTCAAGCAGCGGATCCCCAGTCATGGTCGGGGCGAGAACGCCCGTCCTCTTGTGGGTTCTGGCGACTGTCAGCGCCATGCCAAAAATCATTAGGCTGCAAAGCAGCGTCACAATAGCCACCGAGAAATACCGTTCCATGCCTGCCTCCTCTCGTCGCGGAACAGGCAGGCAAGCAAAGGTTGTCGCCATGTGAAGCAGGTCGGCCTGAAGCCCGTAGATAGCGCAAAAACGCGTCTCTGGAAATGAGCTACGAAGGGTGGTCGATCTACGGTCGCATCCAACGCGCCTTCGGCGACTATGATGACATCGCCGCGGTGACGGCAGAGCCGACGTTGTCAGAGCCCGGTGACGTGCCGATCTTCAGCGCGGGCGTGCCTCGCGCAATAGACCAGCTCACGCTCAGCATCCCGGCGCCGATAGATTTTTCCAGCCTCAATCTCTCCTATACGCATCTTGAAAGTGCCGAAGGCCAGAAGAGCCAGATCGTTGGCCTTTCCTACAGCCAACAGATATTCAAGCGAAGCAGCCTCTATGCCACTGCCTTTACCGACCTTGAGGATAGCGGCAGCTTTGGAGTCTTGGCCGGCCTATCGGTTCCGTTCGGTGACGATATCACCGCTTCCACGGGAATAGAGCAGGGACCGGACGGCCTGAATGTCGTCGCCGACATCGCCAAGTCGGAGCGGTTGGAAGACGGCAGCATTGGCTGGCGAGCACGAACCTCGGAAGGCGACACGCCCAACCGGTCGGCCGCAGCAAGCTATCGCGCGCGCTTCGCCCGCTTCGAGGCTGGCGTCCAACAATACGGGAAGGACGTGCGGGCAACTGCGCAAATGGATGGCGCGATTGCCGTGGCAGGCGGCGGGGTCTTTGCCACAAATCGCATAGACGATGCTTTCGCCGTGGTCGAAGTCGGCGCTCCTGATGTCGACGTCCAGTTCCAGAACAGGCCGGTGGGAAAGACCAATCGGCAAGGGCGCATCCTGGTCCCCGGGCTTAACTCCTACGAACCGAACACGGTCTCCATCGATCCAAAGAATCTGCCAGTGAATGCGGACGTTCCGGCAACCAAGGAAGTCGTGATGCCAGCCGATCGCAGGGGGGTCGTGGTGAAGTTCGGTGTTTCGGAAGCGCCCGAAGCAGCGGTCGTCACTCTGGTCGACAGCACAGGGACCCCTTTGGAAGCCGGCCTGAAGGGGCGCATGGAGGCTGGCTCCGAAGAGTTTGTCATCGGCTACGATGGTGAGGCGTACATTCGAGGCTTAAGCGCACAGAACACGGTCGTGATCGATCGTCTGGATGGCACCTCCTGCAAGGCCGATTTTTTCTACACGCCCGCACCCGGTCAGCAAGTCGCAATCAAGGACGTGGCATGCAGGTAAACATGGGAGAACGAATGCTCCGTCTTGTCATCTTCATGGCCTTTGCCATGTTTCCGTTGTCCGCTTTGGCGCAAAGCTGCAGCTTCAGCGTCTCGAACATGAATTTCGGGTTGGTTGACACCCTCTCGGGCAGTCAGACCAACACGACCGCGACCATCAACATGAATTGCAGCGGCATTGTCGGTCAGCGCATCCTGATCTGTGCGCATCTTGCGGCCGGCACAGGCGGCGCGTCGTCGGCGACGGCCCGCTAGATGTTTAGCGGAGCCAACGCACTCAACTATCAGCTCTATCCCGACTCGGCACGCAGCGTGGTTTGGGGTTCTTTTGCCTGGGCCTACGCTTCCCGCCCTCCGGCACTGGCATTGACCCCCAAATGTATTGGGCTCAGCCGCTGGA
>NZ_RZQA01000328.1:0-6287 GCF_004022915.1 Mesorhizobium sp. M7A.F.Ca.US.006.04.2.1 | reverse complement strand
GCGTCAGCAGGCGCGGCAGGTCGCTGCGCTTGCGGCTGCCGCCTTCTTCAAGCGTGCGCCCATAGTCGCGAATGACATGGAACACCCAGAACATGAAACCGGCGCCGGAGACGTGAGTGGGCATCTCCCGGTGAAAGGCGCGCATCAGGGCTGCGACGCGGCCAAGATTGGCGCGTACGTCCTCGGCGAGATAGGTCTTGGCGCCGAGAAACTCTGTGACCATGATGCCCGGTTCGGCATGGCGGACGGCCGGCGCGAAACCGGCGGCATGCGCCGCCCGCGCCGTCATCACCTCGCGCTCGCGAA
Organism: Mesorhizobium sp. M7A.F.Ca.US.006.04.2.1; assembly: GCF_004022915.1. Lineage (NCBI taxonomy): Bacteria > Pseudomonadati > Pseudomonadota > Alphaproteobacteria > Hyphomicrobiales > Phyllobacteriaceae > Mesorhizobium > Mesorhizobium sp. M7A.F.Ca.US.006.04.2.1. The sequence continues at coordinate 5,981 of NZ_RZQA01000328.1, read as the reverse complement.
AGACATGGTGGAACGGATAGTCCTTGCCGAAGCGCACGACGTGTCGTCCCGCCGCGTCCGTGACCACATAATTCGCGTTGCTCAGACCGCCGGGCAGCGGTGCGATCTCGATGCCACCTGTCCAGCAGGGCAGGGCGCGGATGCGATCTTCGGCGGTCACGGAATCATCCCTGGTTTGCTGGGCTTCGACAAGGCGCCGTGAACAGCGCAACGACGGCGGGGAGAAACGTAAATAATCTCGTCGGTGCGGGACGCCAGGATCGGTATCCCGCACCGCACCGACGAGCCCCTTGGCCAGGTTTTTGAGCCCGGCATCCGCCCCCGCGGATCTGAAAATTCCTTGTACAGGCACGTTCCAAACGGCCTGACCACTGAGTTGCGTCTCTGCCCCCAGTCGCAGATCTGAAGCCTGTTGATGTCTTTGATTTCACGCCAGGGTTTCCCGCTTGTCAATAAAAAGCTGTGACTTTTTTTGGGTATTTTGCCTGAAAGCATAAGGTAGTTCCTTTAAAAGCAATTGAATTACCTTAGAATCGGTCAAGAGCATCAGTTCGGGAAACCAGATGGCCCAGTCCAAACGACACGGCGAGATCCTGCGGCTCCTGCAGGAAGAGGGCACCGTCACCATCGCCAGTCTGGCCGACCGGCTGGGCGTGTCGCTCGAGACGGTGCGCCGCGACGTCAAGCCGCTGACCGGTGATGGCTCTGTCCTCAAGATGCATGGCGCCATCGGCCTGCCGTCAATGATCGGCGAAGCGCCGTTCGAGCGGCGCATGCGTGAGAACGCCGACGTCAAGCGGGTCATTGCCCGCATGGTCGCCGCCACCATCCGCGACGGGGAATCCATCATGCTCGACACCGGAACGACGACCTCGTTCCTTGCGCGTGAACTGCTCGGCCACCGGCGCCTGACGGTCGTCACCAATTCCTCGGACATCGCCCGCACGCTGGCCACCGTCAACGGCAACAAGGTCTATATGGCCGGCGGCGAGCTGCGCAGCGATTCCGGCGCTGCTTTCGGCGCCTCGGCGATCGATTTTGTCAGTCGCTTCTCGGTCAGTCACGCCATCATTTCCACCGGGGGGGTCGACGCGGTGATGGGCGTCATGGATTTTGATCTGGATGAGGCCGAGTTCGCCCGCATGGTGCTGTCGCGCGGCCAGCGGTCCCTCGTCATCACCGATCACTCGAAATTCGGCCGTCTTGGTCTGGTCCAGGTCTGCGGCTTCGACAGCTTTTCCGAACTCGCCACCGACCGCTCGCCGCCGCACGACCTGGCCGCCGCCCTTGCGCAGGCCGGCGCCCGGCTCAGCATCGCCGGCGCGGAAGCCGGCTTCTAGCCGAAGACCAGCGATTGGTGGGCGCAGACGCCCGCAAAGGTGCCACCCGATACTGCAAAGGCGATGTTGTGCATCGAACGTGCCGCGTCGCCGGCGGCGTAGACGCCGGGCACGGTCGTCTGCTGCCTGTCGTCGACTGATATCACCGTGCCGAGGAGGCTTTCGGTGAAGCCGCAGCCGAGCTGTTCGGCCAGCGGGCTGGCCATGATATTGCGCGGAGCGGTGAACATCGCCCTGACGCCGGCCTTTCTGCCGTCGTCGAGGTGGACGATCAATCCGCCGGAGCCGTCTTCCTCTAGCTCGGCAACGTTGGTGGGCTCAAACCGCACCTTTCGGCTCTCCAGCGCGCGCATCTGCTCTGTGTCAGGTTCGAACAGGCCATTGCCGAACAGCGTGACATCGCCCCAATCGGTGATCAGCTGTGCCTGATGCATGGACATCGGACCGGTTGCGAGCACGCCGAGCGGCCCGCCGGAAACTTCGTAGCCGTGGCAATAGGGGCAGTGCAGCACGCTCTTTCCCCAGAGCTCGGCAAGCCCGGCAACCTCCGGCAGGATATCGCGCACCCCAGTGGCCAGTACCAGCCGTGCCGCGCCGAATGTCTCGCCACCCTCGGTGGTGATTTCGAAATCGCTGCTGCCAGCGGCTAGGGCCTTGTCGGCGCGCCCGTCGACAACCCTGGCTGCCGGATAGGCCAGTAGTTGGCGCCTTGCGTCATCCAGGATTGCGCCGGGCGCGCGCCCGTCATGTCCGAGGAAGCCGTGCGAATGCTCGGCAAAACGGTTGCGCGGCCGGCCGGCGTCGATCACCAGCACCTTGCGTCCTGCCCGCGCCACCTGGATGGCGGCGGACAGGCCGGCAAAGCTGCCGCCGACGACGGCAAGATCATACTGCATGGCTGGAGACTCCAATGAGGTCAAAACGGCGGCGGAAATCGGCGGTCAGGTCAGCCAGCGTGATGCGGCTCAGCTTCTCCGCCAGCAGCCTTTCGGCGGCGATGCGAAAATCGTCGAGCACGGCGATCACCGCCTGCTCGACGAGGCAGCCGGGGCTTTCCGGATCGGTGCTGAACGGCAGCAGTGTCTCGCCAAGGGCGACGCTGATCTCGGCCAGGGATATTTTCTCGGGCGCCCGCCCGAGCAGCCAGCCGCCACCGTGCCCGCGCGACGAGGTGACGATGCCGGCGTCGCGCAAGCCTGCGATGGTGCGGCGGACCACGACCGGATTGGTGTGGATGAAGGTGGCAAGCTGCTCGGAGGTCAGCGCCTGTTCGGGCTTCTCGGCCATGTGGACGAGAATGTGCAGGGTAGAGGACAGTCGGCTGTTGCGCTTCATGTAACTTAGTTAGTTACGATTGGTGTCGATGTCAAGCACGTCTCATCCGCGCCGAGGCGCAATGTCCACGCAATCCATTCGCGGCAAACAGAACCAGTCGGTGCGCGATTCACCTCGTATGCCGGCGCCAAGGCGTCGGACCCGACATATGCAACGGATTTCGGGTCCGACGCTGACTGCAGCAAACGCCACGCCGACCGATCGAAGCGTTGGATCCAGGATGAAGGTTGCCTGATGCTTTGTCTTTTCTCCAGAGATGGACCGTGGCACCGTTTGGTGTCGGCGTCACCATGTCGCTTCGCATGACGGGGCCGCTGGCAGCCATCCTCGGCTTCGGTCTGTTGGGCGTTTTCTGCCTCGCCTTCACCGAAAAGATCCTGCCAATTCCGCCCTCGCATGTGCTGCTGCTGTTCCTCGGCATGACGGCGGCGCCGGATGCTTCGACGCTGGCGATCCTGCTGATGGTGACGACGCTTGCGTCCGCCAGCGGCTGCCTTGTCTGGTATGCGGTCGGCCGCCGGGTTGGACCTGACCGTGCCGACAGGCTGGTCGAGCGTTTCGGCAAGTACGTGTTCCTGCGTCACGCGACCTACCGCAGGCTCGGCCAGGCCTATCGGCGCAATCACGTCCGGGTGTCCTTGCTGGCGCAGTTCATCCCGACTGTGCGCAATTACCTGCCGATCGCCGCCGGCGCACTCTGCCTGCCCGCTTTGCCCTTCGCGGCCGCGACGCTGCTCGGCGCCACGTTCTGGAACGCGGGCTTTCTCACCACCGGCTATCTGCTGCGCGGCAGCGGCCGGGACTCCTTCACGGTGGGCCTGCGCATCATTGTCATCGTCGTGGCTCTGGAGACGGCATTCATGCTTGCGCTGCGCTATGGCCCCGCATGCCGGCGGCGCATCAAGTTGGCGCTCGGTTGAGCGCCAGCTCTCAGGTCATGGGATAAGCTCTGCAGTCGGCTTTCCTTCATTCGGCCGCCGGTGTTTAGTCCGGGCATGGCTTTCACCATCCGCCAGCTGCAGTTCTTCATCGCCGTTGCCGAGCAAGGCACGGTCTCGGGCGCCGCCCAGAACCTCTCCATCTCGCAATCGTCGGTCACCGAAGCGATCAAGGAACTCGAAAGCGATCTCGGCGTCGAACTGTTCGAACGCCACCCGCGCGGCCTCAACATCACCCACAAGGGTCACCAGTTCCTGCGCCATGCGACGAAAATCCTCGCCGATGTTTCCGACGCGCGCCGCTCTTTCTCCGGCGAGCAGGCGGTGGCGGCCGGCCGGCTGCAGCTCGGCGTCACCTCGCTGGTCGCCGGCTATGTGCTGTCGGATCTGCTCGCCCGCTACCGCCGTGCCTATCCGGGCGTCGAGGTCTCTGCCATCGAGGACAATGGCGATTATCTCGAACACCTCCTGATCGGCGGCAAGCTCGACATTGCCGTCATGGTCACCTCCAATTTGCGCGACCGCACCGCGTTGCAGTCGGAAATCCTCGAAGTCTCGGCCTATCGGCTGTGGCTGCCGCTCGGTCATCCGCTCGTCGGCGCCGACATCATCAGCATTGGCGACATTGCCTCCGAAACGCTGATCATGCTGACCGTCGACGAGATCGAGGAGAATACCGGCAAGCTGCTGACGGCGATCGGCGCCAAGCCGCATGTCGCCTTCCGCACCCGTTCCGTGGAGGCCGTGCGCAGTCTGGTCGCCACCGGTGCCGGCGTGGCGCTGCTGCCCGATCTCGTCTACCGGCCCTGGTCGCTGGAAGGCGACCGCATCGAATCGCGCGATATTTCCGGCTCCTTGCCGGTGGTCCAGGTCGGCATGGTCTGGCGGCGCGGCTCCGGTCTGCCGCAGGCCGCGCGCGATTTCATCGGTCTTGCCCAGTCGCAACGGACGGTCCGCCAGCGTCCCTGAGAGGCCGGCTGCACATCTATCGGAAAAACCGATATCACCCTTCTGATAAATGAATTTGCGAAACCGGAATTTTCAAAGCACTTTCGGTTCAGGGACCAAAGCCGCCATCAGAGCGGCATCAAGCCCAACGGACGAACTGACAGTTTTCAGTCCGCGCGTGACCCCTAACGAAGACCGAAACCGGCTTTCAGGGTCAGGCGCCTAAATGGGAGATCGACAATGAATTCATTCCTGAAGTCATGCACTGCTCTGACGGTCGCGCTGACCTTTTCCGGTCAGGCCGTCGCCCAGGTCAAGGAACTTGGCAAGGGCGAAGGCCAGGTCAACATCGTTGCCTGGCCGGGCTATATCGAGCGCGGCGAAACCGACAAGGGCTATGACTGGGTGACCTCCTTCGAGAAGGAAACCGGCTGCAAGGTCAACGTCAAGACCGCCAACACCTCCGACGAGATGGTCTCGCTGATGAATGAGGGCGGCTTCGACCTCGTCACCGCTTCGGGCGATGCCTCGTTGCGCCTCGTTGCCGGCAAGCGCGTGCAGCCGATCAACACCGATCTCATCCCGAGCTGGAAGACGGTCGACGAGCGCCTCAAGGACGCGCCGTGGTTCACCGTCGGCGGCGCCCACTACGGCGTTCCCTACCAGTGGGGTCCCAACGTCCTGATGTACAACACCGACGTGTTCAAGGAGGCTCCCAAGAGCTGGAACATCGTCTTTGAGGAAATGAAGCTGCCGGACGGCAAGTCCAACAAGGGCCGCGTCCAGGCCTATGACGGGCCGATCCACATTGCGGATGCGGCCAACTATCTGATGTTCCACAAACCGGAACTCGGCATCAAGGATCCCTATGAACTGAACGAGGACCAGTACAAGGCGGCGCTCGAATTGCTGCGCGTCCAACGCACACTGGTTGGCCGCTATTGGCACGACGCCGCCATCCAGGTCGACGATTTCCAAAACGAAGGCGTCGTCGCTTCCGGCTCGTGGCCGTATCAGGTCAACACGCTGGTCGCGGCCAAGAAGCCGGTCGCTTCCACCATCCCGGAGGAGGGCGCCACCGGTTGGGCCGACACCACCATGATGGAGGCCGACGCCGCCAACCCCAACTGTGCCTATATGTGGATGGAACATTCGCTGTCGCCGAAGGTGCAGGGCGATGTCTCAGCCTGGTTCGGCTCACTGCCCGTCGTGCCCGCCGCCTGCAAGGGCAATGAGCTTTTGACCGACGAGGGTTGCAAGACCAACGGCTACGAGAACTTCGACAAGATCAAGTTCTGGAAGACGCCGGTGTCGAAATGCGCCACCCAGAACGATCAGTGCGTGCCCTACTATCGCTGGGTGTCGGACTATATCGGCGTCATCGGCGGACGATGAGCATCCTTACCTCCCCCTTGTGGGG
>NZ_RZQA01000327.1:0-6300 GCF_004022915.1 Mesorhizobium sp. M7A.F.Ca.US.006.04.2.1 | reverse complement strand
TCCCACCACATGCCGTGCGGCGCGCGCGGCCAATCGCCCGAAGAGATGCAGTCCCATGTGCTGTCGCGGCTTTCCGCGTCGGCCGTGGCCTTCATCCTGCCGCGCGCGCCGCACGGCATGTGGTGGGAGGCGCGTGCCGTCGACCCGTTGACGCCGGTCGCCCGCGCACAGCTCTCTGACGCGCTCGACCACCTTGCGGCCGCAATGGTTGCGGCGCGTGCCGAACTGCCCGGACTGCCGCTGCTTCTCGCGGGCTTCTCGCAAGGGGCGTGTCTCTCGATCGAATATCTCTGTGCGGGGCTGCCGCCGCCGGACGCTTTGGCGGCCTTCACGGGCTGCCGTGTCGGCGTTCCGGCGGACGAAAGATCCGAGGCGGCGCCGGCCGGAATGCCGATCTATCTTTCCGGTGGTGATGCCGATCCCTGGATACCGGTCTCGGCGTTTGCCGATGCCGCGCAATCGCTGGGCCGGATTGGCGCGAGCCTGCGGGCCGATCTGTTCCCGGGCCGCGGCCATGAGGTCTCGGACGCCGAGATTGCCATGCTGGGCACTATCCTCGACGACCTCGCGGCCGGGCGTGGCCCGCGCATGGAGGCGGCGCGATGATGGACAGCTTCACCTTTCCGGGCCTGACGACACGGGTGGTCTTCGGTGCCGGCACCATGGCTCGCGTCGAGGACGAAGTCCGGCGGCTCGGCCATGAAAAGGTGATGGTGCTTTCGACGCCGCATCAGAAGGGCGATGCGGAAAGGCTGGCCGCAAGCCTTGGTGGCCTCGCCGCCGGGATTTTTGCCGGCGCGGTCATGCATACCCCTGTCGAGGTCACGGAAAAGGCCATCGATACCTTCCGCCGCAGCGGCGCTTCGGTGGTCGTAAGCCTCGGCGGCGGCTCGACCACCGGGCTCGGCAAGGCCATTGCCGTGCGCACGGGCGCCGACCAGGTGGTCGTTCCCACCACATATGCCGGCTCGGAAATGACCGACATACTCGGCGAGACGGCAGCCGGCGAGAAGACCACCCGCCGCTCGCCGGACATTCGCCCAGAGACGGTGATCTACGACGTCGATCTGACACTGAGCCTGCCGGTAAATCTCACCGTAACCTCGGCGATGAACGCGATCGCTCATGCGATGGAAGCCTTGTATGCCCCCGACCGCAATCCGGTCATCGTGCTGATGTGCAAGGATGCCATGGTTGCCTTCCGGGAAGGCATTCCAAGATTGATCGGCAATCCGCAGGATCGCGCGGCGCGGACGCAGGCGCTCTATGCGGCGTGGTGCTGCTCGACCGCGTTAGGCTATGTCTCGATGGCACTGCACCACAAGCTGGCGCATGTCTTCGGCGGCTCGTTCGACACGCCGCACGCCGAAACCCACGCCATCCTGCTGCCCTACACGACCGCCTTCAACGAAGCGGCGGTGCCCGATCTGCTGCGCCCGATCGCTGAGGCATTCGGTGGTGGTTCGGCGGGCGGTGGGCTCTGGGATTTCGCACAGTCGGTCGGCTCTCCGCTGAGCCTGAAGGCGATCGGCATCGAGGAGGCCGATCTCGACCGCGCGGCGGCAATCGCGGTGAAGAATGCCTATGCGAATCCAAGGCCGATTGATCCGGGATCGATAAGGGAACTCCTTCAGGCGGCGTGGGAGGGACGCCGTCCGGGGGACTGAGAACAAAACGAAAGGGAGGAACCAAACATGATCACAAGACGCAGCCTACTGAAAGCCTCGGCGGCGACAGGCCTGGCGCTCGCCGGTTCGCGTCTGGCGACGCCGGCCATCGCGCAAGGCGCCAAGATCCGCCTGGGCTATGTTTCGCCGCAGACGGGGCCGCTCGCCGGCTTCGCGGAAAGCGATGACTACAACATCAAGGCCTTCCTCGCTTCCGACGCGGGCAAGAACTTCGAGGTCATCGTCAAGGACAGCCAGTCGAACCCCAATCGCGCGGCCGAGGTGGCCAAGAGCCTGATCGTCGATGACGAGATCAACCTGATGCTCGTCGGCTCGACGCCCGAGAACACCAATCCGGTGGCCACCACCTGCGAGGCGGAGGGCGTGCCGGTGATCTCGACGATGGCGCCGTGGCAGCCCTGGTTCATCGGCCAGCAGGGCAGTCCGGCCGATCCGTCCTCGTGGAAGCCTTTCAACTTTGCCTATCATTATTTCTGGGGTCTCGAAGACATCATCGCCGTCTACACCGGTATGTGGAAGCAGCTTTCCACCAACGGCAAGGTGGGCGGGCTGTTCCCGAACGATGCCGACGGCAATGCCTGGGGTGATCCGAAGAACGGCTTGAAGCCGGGCCTCGATGCCGCCGGTTTCAGCCTTGCCGATCCCGGCCGCTATCAGAACCTGTCGGACGATTTCACTGCGCAGGTCAACGCCTTCAAGGCAGCCAATGCCGAGATCGTCACCGGTGTGGTCATTCCGCCGGACTTCACCACCTTCTGGAACCAGGCCCGCCAGCAGGGCTTCAAGCCCAAGGCGATAACGGTGGCCAAAGCGATCCTCTTTCCGCAATCGGTCGAGACGCTGGGCGATGCTGGCCACAACCTCTCATCCGAGGTCTGGTGGTCGGCCTCGCATCCGTTCAAATCGTCCGTGACGGGCGAGAGCTCGGCGGAAATCGCGGCGGATTTCACCGCCAAGACCGGGCGTCCCTGGACGCAGCCGATCGGTTTTGTCCATTCGCTGTTCGAGGTGGCGGCCAATGTCATGGGGCGCGTTTCGGATCCGACCAATGCCGAGGCGATCGCGGCGGCCATAGCCGCCACCGACATGACGACGGTGGTGGGGAAAGTGGCATGGAGCGGTGCGGGACTGCCGCCTTTCGCCGCGAAGAACGTCTGCAAGACGCCGCTCGTTGGCGGCCAGTGGCGGAAGAAGGCCGGTGGCGGGTTCGATCTGGTGATCGTCGAGAACGCCGGCGCTACCGAGATTCCCACCGCTGGCAAGATGGAAGCCCTGGCCTGACGCTGCCGGGGGCGGCTGATACCGCCGCCCTCGTTCGGCGCGACCCAAGGATGACTGTGATGATACTCAGGCTGGAAAACGTTTCGAAGTCCTTCGGCGCCCTGAAGGTTGCGGATTCCGTGACCGTCAGCGTGCCGCGCGGCGAAGCGCTGGGCATTATAGGCCCGAACGGCGCGGGAAAATCGACGCTCTTCAACCTGATCACCGGAAACTTGTTTGCAAATGAGGGCCGCATCGAATTCCTCGGCCGCGACGTGACCCGCGCTCCGGCCATGGAGCGGGTGCGCATGGGCGTCGGCCGCAGCTTCCAGATTCCGCAGCCTTTCGAGGGGCTGACCGTGTTCGAGAATCTCTTGACCGCCGCCGCCTTCGGCCGCGGCGGACGCGAGGCCGAGATGGTCGAGGATTGCGCTGGTATCCTCGAGGCGACGGAGCTCCTCAGGAAAGCCAATTTCGTGGCCGGCTCGTTGAGCCTTCTCGACCGCAAGCGCCTGGAACTCGCCCGCGCCCTGGCGACAGGCCCCGCGCTTCTGCTTCTGGACGAGATCGCGGGCGGGCTGACGGAGCGCGAATGCAAGGCCCTGGTCGCGACGATCAGAGCCATCCACGCGAGGGGAACCACCATCATCTGGATCGAGCATGTGCTGCATGCCCTGAATTCGGTGGTCGAGCGGCTCCTCGTGCTGGATTTCGGGCGCGTGATCGGGATCGGCGCGCCTGATGAGATCATGGCCTCGAAGGCGGTTCGCGAAATCTATCTGGGGCTCGAGGTCTGATGCTGGAAACGCGCGGCCTCACCGCGAATTACGGCCAGTTCCGGGCACTGTTCGGTGTGGATATCACCGTGGCCGCGGGCGAATGCGTGGCGATCATCGGCGCCAACGGCGCCGGCAAATCCACGCTGATGCGCTCGATCACCGGAGTGATCGGCAACGCGCCCGGCATGGTGCTGCACAGGGGCGAGCCGATCGGCGCGCTGTCTTCGGCCGAGATCATGAAGCGCGGCATCGCCATGGTGCCGGAGGGGCGCCGGCTGTTCCCTTCGCTGACCGTCGAGGAAAACCTGCTGGTCGGCGGGCAGGCGCGTAAGGTGCAGGGGCCGTGGAGCCTCGACGCGGTCTATGACCTTTTCCCGATCCTGGGCGAGCGGCGCAAGAGCCCCGGTACCGCGCTCTCGGGTGGCCAGCAGCAGATGGTGGCGATCGGCCGGGCGCTGATGTCGAACCCCGAATTGCTGCTTTGCGACGAGATCAGCCTTGGCCTCGCGCCCGTCGTCATCCGCGATATCTACGCAGCACTTCCCAGGATCCGCCAAGGCGGCGCCGCGATCGTGCTGGTGGAGCAGGATATCGGCAAGGCGCTGGCAGTGGCCGACCGCGTCTACTGCATGATGGAGGGTCGCGTCACGCTGGCCGCCAGGGCGGCCGAGGTCACGCGCGAAGATATCCACTCTGCCTATTTCGGAGTGGCGGCATGACGCGGGAACCAAGGCTCGGTCGTCTGCTCGCACAGCACCCTTGTGGCCTGATCGAGGTGGCGCGGCGATGATCTGGCTGGACACCCTCGTGCAGGGGATTCTGCTGGGCGGGCTCTATGCCCTGTTTGCAGCAGGGTTGAGCCTCGTCTTCGGCATCATGCGGCTGGTGAACCTAGCCCATGGCGACCTCATCATTCTTGCCGCCTATCTGGTTTTGATGGGCGTCACGCTGCTCGGCTTGTCGCCCTGGATCGCTGCCCTGATTGCCATGCCGGTGATGTTCGGGCTCGGCTGGCTGCTGCAGGCCGCCGTCCTGAACCGCATGCTGGGCAAGGACATCCTGCCGCCGCTTCTGGTCACGTTCGGCCTGTCGGTCGCCTTGCAGAACGGCCTGCTCGAGGCCTTCTCCGCCGACAGCCGCCGCATTCCGGTGGGCGCGTTGGAAGGGGCATCGCTCGATCTAGGGCTGGTCACGGTTGGGATCATGCCGTTGATGACCTTTGCCTCGGCGATCGTGACGATCATTGCGCTCAACGCGCTCTTTTACCACACCGCCCTCGGCCGTGCCTTCCGCGCCACCTCGGACGACGCCGTGACGGCGGGGCTGATGGGGATAGAGCCGAAGCGGATTTTCGCGATCGCCACCGGGATCGCCATGGTCGTGGTGACGCTGGCGGCGCTCTATCTCGGCATGCGCGCGAACTTCGATCCTTCGATCGGACCGGCGCGGCTGATCTATGCCTTCGAGGCGGTGATCATCGGCGGCCTCGGCAGCCTGTGGGGAACGCTTGCCGGCGGGATCATCATCGGCGTGGCGCAGACGTTTGGCGCCGCGCTCAATCCGGAATGGCAGATACTGGCCGGCCACATCGCCTTCCTGGCCGTGATGCTGCTCAGGCCGCGCGGACTTTTTCCGCGCGCAGTGGATTGAGGGGGGCGGCATGTATCGACTGACAACCCGCACCCGCGCCGGAACCGTGACCGCGATCATTGTGCCGCTCTTCCTCGTCGCCGCGCTCGCGCTGCCTGCCGTGGCCTCGCGTGGTGTCATACAGGATCTGTTCTTCATCCTCACCATGCTGACGCTGGCGCAGATCTGGAACCTGCTGGCGGGCTATGGCGGCCTGGTCTCGGTGGGCCAGCAGGCTTTCGTCGGCATCGGCGCCTACGCGATGTTCGCCGGCGTGATCCTGCTCGGCTGGAATCCGGTCCTGGCGATCCCGCTGGGCGCCCTTGCGGCACTGGTGCTGGCGGTTCCGACGGCCTTTTTCGCGTTCCGCTTGCAGGGCGCGTATTTCGCCATCGGCACCTGGGTGATCGCCGAAGTGACGCGCCTGCTGGTTGCGCAGTGGAAGGCACTTGGCGGCGGCACCGGCACGTCGCTGCCGCGCGAGGCGACGAGCAGCATCCTGGGCACCGATGCGGTCCGGGCGCTGTTCGGCGTCCGCGAGGCCGCGGCACGCGATGTCATGGCCTACTGGCTGGCTTTGGCGCTGGTCGTGGCCGTGACGGGCGGCATCTACTGGCTGCTGCGCAGCCGCCTCGGGCTGGCGCTGGCGGCCGTGCGCGACAATGTCGACGCGGCGCAATCGGTGGGCGTCGATACCGCCCGGCTCAGATGGGCGGTCTTTCTGATCGCCGCGGCTGCCACCGGGCTGACCGGCGCGCTGATTTTCCTGCAGACGGCCCGCATCTCGCCGAGCGCGGCCTTTGCCGTCACCGACTGGACCGCCAACGTCATCTTTATTGTCGTCATCGGCGGCATCGGCACCATCGAGGGGCCGATCCTCGGTGTGCTGGTCTTCTTTGCGCTGCGCTCGGCGCTGGCCGACTACGGCAGTTGGTACTTGATGA
>NZ_RZQA01000326.1:0-6339 GCF_004022915.1 Mesorhizobium sp. M7A.F.Ca.US.006.04.2.1 | reverse complement strand
CGTCGCCGAGCACAAAAAACCGCCATTTCCGGATCAAGGCCGGGCTGAGGTACTGGCGGATGAAGGATTCGTCGCGATGCTCGGCCCAGGCGTCCAGCAGGACCTCGCGCCAGTTGCCCTGGCCGGCCATGTCGGGGAACCAATCGCGGTCCTCGGCCGTGGGTTCGGTCGAGATGCGCTGAATGTCCTGCATCATGTCGAGGCCGAGAGCATAGGGGTTGATGCCTGAAAAACGCGGATCGTCGAAGGCCGGCTGGAAGACCACGTTGGAATGATTGCGCAGGATTTCGAGCATGGCGCCTTCGCTGATCTGGCCGCGGTCGAACAGCATGTTCATCAGCGTATAGTGCACGAAAGTGGCACAACCTTCGTTCATCACCTGTGTCTGCCGTTGCGGGTAAAAATATTGCGCGATGACACGAACGATCCTGATGATCTCGCGCTGCCAGGGTTCCAGGACTGGGCTGTTCTTTTCCAGGAAATAGAGCAGGTTTTCCTCGGGCAGATTGAGCGATTTCTTCCACTCTGGGTCCTGGCCCTTGTCGTTGGCCGCTTGCTGCGAGGCCGGCAGCGTACGCCACAAGTCGTTGTAGGAGCGCTCCTCGTATTCGAGACGCTCGCGAATTCCTTCGCGTTGCCGTTCCGACGACAACCTCGGCGGCCGGTGATAGCGAAACACGCCCTGATCCATCAGCGCGTGGGCGGAATCGAGAACAGCCTCGACGGCGGCGAGGCCGTGCCGCTCCTCGCAACGGACTATGTAGCCCTTGGCGAAGTCCAGGTAGCTGAGGATCGCACCCGCATCCGTCCACTGTTTGAACAGCTGATTGTTCTTGAAGAAATGATTGTGCCCGAGCGCTGCGTGGGCCGTCACCAGGGCCTGCAGGGCCATGGTGTTTTCCTCCATCAGATAGACGATGCAGGGATTGGAATTGATGACCAGTTCATAGGCAAGCCCCCGCCCGCCCTTGCGATAGAGCAAATCCTGGTGGAGGAAATGTTTGCCGAAAGACCAGTGACGGTACATCAATGGCATGCCGATGGACGAATAGGCGTCGAGCATCTGCTGCGACGAGATGATCTCCATCTGAACGGGATAGGTGTCCAGATGAAGCTCTTCGACCGCAAGTGCCTCGATAGCGTCATAGGCCCGCGACAATGTTTTGAAATCCCAGTCGGACCCTGAAAAAAGCAGGCTGGATTTGCTCGCTTGTCTGGCCATCGGGAACCTCATGCCCTCTTGAGGGCGGCCGGTTGCCTGCCGAAGAGCTGGCGAAAAACCGGATAGATATCGGCGGGTGTGGCGATGCGGCTCATCTGGAAGTTCGGCCATTTCTGGTCGATGGAGTTGTAGGCACGCCACAGCGATGTCCCGTTTTCTGTCGAGCCGAAAATATGAGCTTCACGCTCGTCGATGATCTCGACATACGCAAAATACTGGCACAGCCGCATGAGCTCGCCATTGAGCAGCGAAATGCATCGCTCCGAATCGCCGGCGAAATTGTCGCCGTCCGAGGCCTGGGCGGCATAGATGTTCCAGTCATGGGCCGGGTAGCGGCTGGTGATAATACGGTGCATTTCCTCCAGCGCGGTGGAAACGACGGTGCCGCCGCTTTGGGTGTTGTAGAAAAATGTTTCCTCGTCGACCTCCTGAGCCAGGTGCGTGTGGCGGATGAAGACAATCTCGATGCGGTCGTAGCGCCGTTTCAAGAACAGGTGCAGCAAGACGAAGAAGCGCTTGGCCAGATCCTTCTCGCGCTCGCCCATGGACCCGGACACGTCCATAAGACAGAACATGACGGCATTGGCGTTCGGCACCGGCCGGGAATCGAAGCGGTTGAAGCGGATGTCGACCGGATCGACATAGGCAATCCGGCGGCGGCGGCGTTCCAGCCGGTCGAGTTCTTCGCGCAATGCCGCAATACGCTGGCGCGCGTCGGCGCTGGATGGCGTCGACTCGAGCGAGGCGATTTCCTCGAGGATCGCATCCAGTTCGACCTGCTTGGGGCGCCTCAGCGCAATGCGGCGGCCGTGGCTGTTGCGCATCGTGCGGCCAACATTGATGTTGGTCGGCGAACCTGTGGCGGCGAAGCCGGCTCTGCGCGGCTTGAAGGCAAGGATCTCCTTGAGGTTGAGCTTGACCATGTCCGGGAGCTCGAGATCCTCGAAGAAAAGATCGAGCACTTCCTCGCGCGACAGCACGAAACGAAAGTCGTCTTCAGATGCCTTGTTTCCCGGCGACGATGCTCCCCCGCCGCCCCCGCCGGGCTTGGGGATCAGGTCTCCAGCGGAGAAATGCCTGTTGCCCGGCAAGATGTGCTGGCGCCTGCCGCTGTCGCGGGCGTTGTTGAAGCTCGGCTCGCTTGTGCCTCTTTCGGGCATGCGCACGGCATGCTCGGAATCCGCGTCGGTGATCCTGCCGGTGCGGATCTGATCGCGTATGCTGCGTTTCAATTCCTCGCGCGCGCGTCGCAGGAAGCGCTGGCGATTGCCGAGGCTTTTGTCTTTCGGGTTCAGGCGGCGGTCGATGAAGATCGGCATGGAACCATCCGGGTTCTCTAACCCGCCCTGTTCACCCGCATGTACCAGTCCACAAGGCGACGCACCTGCCGCTCGGTGTAGCCGCGCTCGACCATCCGCTGCACGAATTCATTGTGCCGCTTTTCCGTGACACTGTCCTGCTTGGAGCCGAAACTGATCACCGGCAGGAGGTCCTCGACCTGGCCGAACATGCGTTTTTCGATGACTTCCCGCAGCTTTTCGTAACTTGTCCACGCCGGGTTGCGGCCATGGTTTCTTGCACGGGCGCGCAGGGTGAATTTCACCACCTCATTGCGGAAGTCCTTGGGATTGGCGATGCCGGCCGGTTTTTCGACCTGTGAAAGCTCGTTGTCCAAAACCTCGCGGTTGAGGATCTGGCCTGTGTCGGGATCCTTGTAGTCCTGGTCTTCGATCCAAGCGTCGGCATAGGCGATGTAGCGGTCGAAAAGGTTCTGGCCGTACTCGCTGTAGGATTCCAGATAGGCTTTCTGGATCTCATGGCCGATGAATTCGGCATACCGCGCGGCCAGCTCGGACTTGATGAACTCCAGATAGGCGGCTTCCGTCTCCTTCGGAAACTGTTCGCGCTTGATTGCCTCCTCCAGGATGTACATGAGATGCACGGGGTCGGCGGCCACCTCTTCGGTGTCGTAGTTGAAGGTCTGCGACAGGATCTTGAAGGCAAAGCGCGTGCTGACGCCTGCCATGCCCTCATCGACGCCGGCGGCGTCCCGATATTCCTGAACCGACTTTGCCTTGGGGTCGACTTCCTTGAGGTTCTCGCCATCATAGGCGCGCATCTTGGTGTAGAGCGGCGAATTGTCGTGCTCGGCCAAGCGGGTCGAGACGGTAAACCGGCTGAGGATGTCCAGCACCTCTGGAGCGCAGGGACTGGCGGCCAATTCGCTCTCCCGCAACAGTTTCTCGTAGATCTGCCGCTCTTCGGTTATCCGCAGGCAATACGGCACCTTGACGACGAGGATGCGATCGAGAAAAGCCTCATTGTTCTTGTTGTTCTTGAACTGCAGCCATTCCGACTCGTTGGAATGGGCCACGATGATCCCCTGGTAGGGAAAGGCGCCGAAATTTTCGGTGCCGTTGTAGCTGCCTTCCTGGGTAGCCGTCAGCAGCGGATGCAGGACCTTGATAGGCGCCTTGAACATTTCGACGAATTCAAGCAGGCCCTGGGTGGTCCGGTTCAGTCCACCGCTATAGGAATAGGCGTCCGGATCGGACTGGCTGAAGTTTTCCAATTGCCGGATGTCCACCTTGCCGACCAGGGCCGAGACGTCCTGATTGTTCTCGTCGCCGGGCTCGGTCTTGGCGATGCCGATCTGGCGCAGTCGCGACGGCATCAGCTTGACGACGCTGAACTTGGAAATGTCGCCGGAAAGTTCGTCGAGGCGCTTGGCCGCCCATGGCGAAATGAGCCCATTCAAGCGGCGCCGGGCAATGCCGTATTTATCCTCCAGCAGGTCGCCCATGCGATCGGGATGGAAAAGGCCAAGCGGCGATTCGAAAACCGGGCTGACCTGGTTGCCGACCTTCAGCGTGTAGATCGGGCGCTGTTCCATCAACTTCTTCAGCCGCTCGGCAAGGGAGGATTTGCCGCCGCCCACCGGGCCGAGCAAATAGAGGATTTGCTTGCGCTCCTCGAGCCCCTGGGACGCATAGCGAAAATAGCCGGCGATGCGCTCGATTGTATCCTCCATGCCGTAGAAATCGGCGAAGGAGGGGTACACTTTCAGGGTCCGGTTGGAGAAAATACGGCCGAGCCGCTCATCCTTGCTGGTGTCGACCAGGTTCGGCTCGCCGATCGCCTCGACCATCCGTTCAGGCGCCGAGGCATACATCGACTTGTCCTCGCGGCAGGCAAGGAGATATTGCTGGATGCTGATCTCTTCCTGCGCCGCGTTGGTGTAAATTTCCGAAAAGAGATCGAAGACGTCAGACTGGTTCTCTCGCATGATGCTTTTGCCCTCGGAGCCGCTGTGGCTTCCATTCGGCTCACCACGCATTCAACTGCCGGGGGGCACCGTTTGTTCCCTTCATGTGAAGAGGTGGCCGCGATCTTAAGGATTGAGGCTACTCCGCGAGACCAAAGCGCTCGTTGCGGAGCCGTATTCAGCGCGGGTAGCGGGTGTGTTGCGAACCCCTGACTGGACGGCTGGGGCGGCCGCGTGCAGTCTTGCTTTGCCAGGAGACAATGATGATCGATCGACGAAGCCTGATCATGGCCTCCATGGCGGCGATGCTGCCGTTGGAAGCGTCGGCCGCGTGGAAAACACGCCGGCCCACGCCAGAAACCTTCGACTACGGGCCGGCCAAGCTCGACATCTACGCGCCCGATGGTGCAATCGGCCTGCCGGTCGTGTTTTTCGTTCATGGCGGCACCTGGCAGTTTGGCAAACGCAGTCAGGTGGACGCCAAACCGGCCTTCCTGCTCGCCAACGGCTTCTGCTTCGTCTCCATTGATTACCGCATGCTGCCGCAGGCCAATGTCGCCACCCAGGCTGGTGACGTCGAAAAGGCCTATGCCTACATCAGGGCCAACATCGCCCGGCATGGCGGCGATCCCAACCGCATCGTCGGCATGGGCCATTCGGCCGGCTGCCATCTGGTTGCGCTGACCGGCATGCGCGGCGGATTGCCGGGCATAGCCGCGCTCATCCTCGACGACACCAGGGCCTATGATCTTGCAGCACTTGCCAAAAATGGCGGTATGGTCCGGGCCTATGCCCGCGTCTTTTCCGATCCCGCGCAATGGGCGGCACTTTCGCCGGCCAGCTATGTCGACGGCCGCAAGCACCCGCCGACTTTCATCGCCTATTCGCGGGCATCGGGCCGGAGCGAGGACTCCAAGGCCTTTGCCGAGCGCCTGCGCTCGACGGGCACCAAGGTTACGCTGTTCGACGGCAGCGCCTATACGCATATGTCGATCAATCGCGATTTCGGCGAGGACGGCGACGCGCTGACCGCGGCCGCGCTGGCATTCCTGAAATCGACGGTTGGCTGATCTTTACGGCACTGGATTAGATCAAAAGTAGCGGCAAGACATTGCTGCAGGTGCTCGCGGGTGCAACTGCTCTGCGATCTTGAGCGGGAGGGAATTGCATGAACGGCGCCGATGTCCTGTGTGACGTGCTTCTGGCCAATGATGTGACGGTCTGCTTCGCCAATCCCGGCACCTCCGAAATGCACTTCGTTGCAGCGCTTGACCGCAAGCCGAAAATGCGTTGCGTGCTCGGGCTGTTCGAAGGCGTCGTGACGGGTGCCGCCGATGGCTATGCGCGGATGGCCGATCGGCCGGCCGCGACGCTGCTGCATACCGGTCCCGGCCTGGCCAATGGGCTGGCCAACATGCACAATGCCCGGCGTGCCTTCAGCCCGATGATCAACATCGTCGGCGACCACGCCTCTTACCATCTGCCGCTCGATGCCCCACTCACCAGCGATATCGAGAGCCTTGCGGCGCCGATGTCCAACTGGGTCGGCCGCGTCAAGGGTCCGGCCGATGTCGTGCCGGCAGCTGAAGCGGCCTTTCGCGCCTCGCTGACACCACCCGGCGTCGCGACCCTGATCCTGCCGGCGGATGCCGCCTGGGGCGAAGTCGAGGCGGTTTTGCCCGGCAAGGTGAGGCTGGTGCCAGCGCCGGCCGTCGATATGGACGCGGTACGCAAGGTCGCCGCGGCGATCCGTGCCGCTCCGGGCCGGGCCGGCATGATCGTTCGCGGAAAGGCCGCTCGCGCCGATGCGCTTGCCATCGCCGGGCAGATCTCGGCGGGCAGCGACGTCCGG
>NZ_RZQA01000325.1:0-6387 GCF_004022915.1 Mesorhizobium sp. M7A.F.Ca.US.006.04.2.1 | reverse complement strand
GAGACAGATGGCGTCGTTGACCAGGAAGGCCGACAACACGCCGGTCAGCAGCGTCACCATCACCAAGAGCATGAAGGGCGCATGCGCGTGCTCGATGGCGACGGCGCCAAGGCCACGAAAGGCGCCCGACACTTTTAAATGCGCCACCACGATCATCATGCCGAGCAGAAGCGTGATGGTGTCGAAATTGATCGCCCGGTACGCATCCTCCATGCTGAGCGCGCCGATGGCGATCATCGCGGCCCCGCCGAGAAGCGCGATCCCTGCCCGGTCGAGGCGCAGGCCGGGGATGCGGCCAATGGCGACACCGGCGTAAGTCAGGATCAGGATCAGCAGTGCCGCCGCGCCCATCAATGTCATCGATAAGAAGTCCTGCCCAGTCTGTGGCACGCCGCTGGCTGTCGGCCCCATTCGTCCGCTTTGCGTGCCTGCTTTAGCGCGATGTCGAGATCGATGACAGCGGGCATGTTGTTGCGCCAAGGATGTCCCATGGCCCAAGGGATGACGTGCAGCTAGCGCAGGTAGAAATCCAGCCTCTGTCGCAAAGCTTGGGAAGAATAGATCTGCTCGACGGTCTGTCGTGCCTTGAGGCCCACTGCCGCCCGCAGCGCCGGGTCGGCTTTGAGATCGGCGAGGATGCGCGCCGCCTGCTGCGTCGTTTCGAACAAGAAACCGTTTTCGCCATGCCTGATATGGTCGGAATAACCGCCATATGAATGGCAGACCACGGGCAACCCGCAGGCCATCGCCTCGAACACCACGCGACCGAAGGTTTCCATATGCCAACCGGTGCGATAATAAAACACGTCGAGCGTCTGCAGAAACTCTTCGGCGGAAAATTGGCCGGGTGGGAACAGTTCGAGTTGCGGATGCGGCATGAGGCTGTCCTTGAGCCCTATCCCTCCCTGAATCCGCAAGGCAGTACCTTCGGCCAGCAATGTCTCGTAGAGGGGTATGTCATCGGGATGATGTTTGCCCGGCCCATCGCGGCTCAAGCGTCCGACGGTGAAGGGACGATCCGAACCCAGACGCCGTGGTGAAAAACGTTCGATATCGATCGGAGACGGATGCACGGTGCCATCGACTTGGAGCATCCGTCTCTGAAAATCGGAAATCAGCACCAGTTCGGCGTCGGGCCAGTTCAGCATGCGGGGCATGCGTCTCGTCAGCGAGATGATTTTCGGGTGAAAGGTATTGAAGACATAGATCAGCCGGCGCGGCCGCGGGATCAGGTAAGGCCATATCTTGTTGCGCCAATGAGAGCCGAGAAAGACGTAGGTACCGCCATTCGGTACATCCCACTTCGACAGCGAGACGCGGCGAATCGGGAAATTCCGCATCAACTCGCCGGACACGCTGGAGGAGGTTGCCCACAGATGCACCTCGGAATCGACACTCAACAGCCGGTACAGTTCCAGAGCTTCAAGGTCACTGCCACCGAAGGGGTCCTGAAAGCCGTTGAACAAATGGATCATAATAGCTGTGTTTACCTGACCGTTTCCGCATATGTTCGCCAGCATCAAAAATTATGATCGCTGTCGGCCGGAACGCTTGGAAACTCAGAGTCAAAACCGTTTCTGCCGACAACGAAACATCGCCAACGCGGGGGGAGTATACCGGCAAGCGGTTGCAGTCCATGGCCCATCGAGCCGGCATGCTGTCCGTAAGGATCGGATTCCTTGCGGCTGATTATAAGTATTTGGAAACATAGAAGGAGCGTCTGTTTCGAGAGCTTCCCGATCAGCCTTCTGCAAGTTTCGCCCGTCAATGCACGGTGGCGACGCCGGGCGCTGGCGCCGGAGACGTTCCGGCCGGATCGAAGCTGACTTGATCGCGTCCGTTCGACTTGGCCGTGTAAAGCCTTCTGTCGGCAGCGGAGAAGATTTCCTCATATGTGATCGGGCCGGTAAAGCTTGTGCCGCCGATGCTGACGGAAAGCGGACAAGGCCTGCCGCCGGGTGAGAATTCCATCTCCCTGATACGCCGGCGGATGCTTTCGGCAACCACCCAGGATTGCGAGGGATCCACGCCGGGCAGAAACACGCCGAATTCTTCGCCGCCGATGCGGCCGACGATATCGCTGCCACGCAGTTGCCCCTTGATCGCCTGCGCTATCAGTTTGAGCGCCTGATCGCCGCAATCGTGGCCCAGGCGGTCATTGATCGACTTGAAGTGGTCGGCGTCGATGATCAGCAACGCCCCCGAACGGGTCTGCTCCTGCTTGCGGGTCTGCTCGAGATAGGCTTCGACCAGCATCGAGAAGGCGCCACGGTTCAGCACCGCCGTCAGGCTGTCGGTCGCGGCGATGACGCTGAGATCGCGCTGCGCGATGGCCAGCTGGCGAATCTTCCACATCAGGAAAAACAGAAACGAGCCGCCCAGCACCAAAGGCAGCATCAGGTCGGTCATCTGCGCCCGCCACACGGCCTCGGGCGAAAGATAGGGAAAATTGAAGGAATCGACGAAGAACGCCACGGCAATGAAGAATGCCGTACCGACTGCCGTGACAGCGATCACCCTGCCCCAGCTCGTCGGCGACAGATCGAGCTTCATCGCGTTCAACTCCGTTAGCCGTCGCTACTATGACGCACCAACCCAAACAAATTGATAAGACTTTCCCTCCAATTCGATGTCGGCGGCGGAATCAAATCCACCGGCCAACCAGCCCCTGCCTATGACTTGCGACAGACGCTTGGGCAGACGCCACAGGACGGCCGCTGGAAAGCAGCCATCCTGTTTCAAAGTGTGAAGGCGTGGGCCAATTGCCGGCCGGGCAAGGGCAAAACGGCGCGCGAAGCCAGATCGCCCGTCTCAGTTGAGCGTCGGTTCACCCAGCGCATCGACGACAAAGGATGCCGCGATCAGGTCGTCGGCATCGAGACGCAGGGAGCCTCCGTCGCCTCCCATGGTTGAAGCCACTTTTTGAAAGGTCTTCATTTCGTATTCCGTGATCCGGGCGTCCTGCATCCTGGCCCTGAGGTCGGCAATGCGCCGATCGAGGGCCGAAGATATCCCTATTTCTCGCTTCGACATGGCAACACTCCTCCCCACCCTTGTTTGCCTCCCGCCTGTCCACTTTTATATGAGGGTCCGCGAATACAGCGGGCCGAACGCGCCGTGCGCGGGAAGGTTCCGAAAAGGCCGAGTAACGAAATAATACGCTGGCGCCGAGCCACGCCCGCGGACTTTTCTATATCAGACGCAGCTAATCCTTGACGCCGGCAGATGCCGCCCCAGAATCAGAGCATGGCAATAAAGTCGGCGACGAGGTGGCGGTCATGGCGACGGTGCTGAAGCGCGTCACGAAGGACCGCGTCAGCGTGTCGATCCCCGGTCTTCCGCATTCGGTCATTGATCCGGCAACCAGGCTGACCAGGGGCCAGCAGATGGAATTGCCCGGGGACGTTTCGCGGATCGACGGCGACAAGGTCACGGTGTCGCTCGGGCCAATGGTCACGGTGGATCTGGACAAGGCGGGCCTGGTGCAAAGCCGTGTCCCGCCGAAGCGAAGGACCGTCAGGATGTGAACAAGCGAAGCGCCACCGTCTCAGGGACCCAACCCCTTACACCCCAGCAGTGCAGAGCTGCACGAGCGATCCTGAAGTGGTCGCAGGTGCGACTCGCCGCGAAGTGCGGCCTCAGCGAAGGAACGATTGGCAGTTTTGAGAGCGGGCGAAGGATTCCCAGTCCCGCCAAGCTGGCTGCCATCCGTCGAGGCTTGGAGGCAGCGGGCGTGGTTTTCATCGATCAGAAGACCGCAGTGACAAAGAGCGGTCCGCCTCGCGAAACTATTAGTTGAACATAATTTAGATATCGCTGTTAGGCCGCAAAAGGGAGGCGCGCGATGTCACAACATGAAATCGGCGTTGTTTCGGACTGGTCGAAATTGGTGGCGGACGATCCTCTGATCGCCGCGGATATAACCCAGCGCCTTTCTGTGCTGCGCGCTTGCAATGACAACGCTGCCACCGCCGCCGACGTCCCGTCGCCCGGCACCGAAACATTTCGGGGTCCCGACATAACCAGCCTCGCAACACCCACCGAGTATCCTCGGCCGATCGTGCTCCTAGCGACGATCTATGCGTCGACGGTCCTGGGGGTAACGCTGCTTCTGGCGGCGGCGGTCTGAGCGCACGAGACCTGATACCGCTCTCTGAAAGCCCGTGTCTCCGGTATAAACCGTAACCTATGTGTCCGGAACGGACCGAAAGGCTTTGGCGATCCCGACAGGATTCGAACCTGTGACCATCGGCTTAGAAGGCCGGTGCTCTATCCAGCTGAGCTACGGGACCGCTGGCCGGCCGTTGGGCCGGCTGGATATTCTGGCGCCGGGCGCCGTTCAATGCGTCCAGGGCGTCCTGCGGTCATAGCGGAAATTCTCCGCATAGGAAATCTGGCGGCGCTTGGTCTCTTTCGGCTCTTCGACGCGGAAAGCGAGCCCTTGCTTTTCGGCGTAGGCGACCGCCTCTTCGCGCGTGTCGAAGCTAAGCCTGATCTGGCTTCTCATGTCTGCCGACGTCGTATAGCCCATCAGCGGGTCGATCTTCTTGCGCGACTCGGGATCGAATTCCAGCACCCAGTAACCGGTCTTGGCCTTGCCGGACTGCATCGCGGTTTTGGCTGGGCTGAAAATGCGCGCGGACATGGCCACCTCGTTGTTGTGCAAGGCAGCATCGCCACCCTTCGCCCGTCATTACTGCGCAATGCGCACGGCGGCAAGGTTTTTGCTCTCGCAGGTTTTTGCACTTGCCATGCACCACCGAAATGAATAGGCAACAGACCGTTCGGAGTGTAGCGCAGCCTGGTAGCGCATCTGGTTTGGGACCAGAGGGTCGGGAGTTCGAATCTCTCCACTCCGACCATCCCCTCACAGCCCAATGCCCGGCGCAGCCATACGGTTCACTTGCTACGGCTCCGGCCGTGTGTCCGGCGCCGCGGTTCGGCAAACAGGGGGGTCAGATGCTTGGAATCGATGCCTGGGTGTCGCTTTTCGGACCGGCCTACTTTGCCTATGCCGGCATAACGGTTCCGGTCATGGTGACGTGGGCAATTGCCTGCGCCGCACTGGCGATGTGGAACAACCGTGAAAGCCGCAGACAGGCGAGGCAGGCCCCGGGCGCCGTGGTCTCCCGCTCCTGGCGTGTCAGTATCGGGATGTTTGTGCTGGTCGCCGCCGGCTATATCGCCGCTCACTCTGCCGTCTATCTCGCGGTCCGTCATTTCGCCAGAATGTGGCTCTGAGACCGGCCTCTCAGGCTAGATCTCGAACTCGCCCTGCCCTTCATCCATGGCGCTGACGGTTTCGGCTGCCAGCGCCCTGGTGATCGGCGTCTTGCGTTCGAGCGCCGTCCGGTCGAGCCGCTCCACCACGCGCATCGCTGTCGCCAGCGAGCGCTCGATCCGGCGGACCAGATATTGCACGACATGCGGTTCGACCTCGATCTGACGGTCGGCGAAGAGTTTTGTGATGACGCCTGCCAGCAAGAGATCGTCGGGCTCATGAATTTCGACTGTCGCAGCCGCCTTCAGCCGCGAGGCAAGATCAGGCAGGCCAACACCCCAGGCCGAGGGAAAGCGGCGCGCCGTCAGAAGCAGTTGCGAGCCGGCACCACGCACCGCATTGATCAGATGGAACAGGCCTTGTTCGTCAACCGTCCCGGTATCGACATCGTCGATCAGCGCCGGCCGCGCGCCGAGATTGGCGATGCTGTCGCCGATGCGCCTGGCGTCGACCGCCGCCGCATTGGCACGCGCGCGCCAGATCGAGGCCAGATGCGTCTTGCCAGAACCCGCGGGACCGGCCAGCACCACCACCGGCGATGGCCAGTCCGGCCAGCGGTCGACCAGCGCAACCGCCTGGTTGTTGGTGCCGGAGACGACGAGTTCGTCACGCGAATAGCCGGTGCCATGGCCGAGGTCGAGCGGCAACTGGCGCGGCGGGTCGGTTGGCTGGGCAGTCACTTCAGCGACGCGGTTGCGTGCGGTGGCCGCCGCCGCGATCGGCCGGAAGCTGCGGCACAGGTGCCGCGCCGCGGCCCTTGTAGAGCGGCGATTCGAGATAGCGGGCTATTGCGAACCGCACCAGCACGGCGACGGCGGCCGAAGCCGGCACCGCGATCAACAAGCCGACGAAGCCGAACAGCGCGCCGAAGGCAAACAGCGAAAACATCAGCCATACCGGGTGCAGGCCGACGCTCTTGCCGACCAGCCGCGGCTGCAGGATGTTGCCCTCGATGAACTGGCCGATGAAAAACACGACCGCGACCGCGACGATCATCGTCCAGTCCGGCCAGAACTGGACGAAGGCGACGCCGACGGCCAGCACCAGCCCGGTCAGCGAGCCGACATAGGGGATGAAGGAAATCAGCCCGGCGAACAGGCCGATGA
>NZ_RZQA01000324.1:0-6420 GCF_004022915.1 Mesorhizobium sp. M7A.F.Ca.US.006.04.2.1 | reverse complement strand
CCACGGCATGGTCGAGCGCCGCAAGCGCAGGCGCAACAGGGCGACGGGGACACCACTTTCAAACGGCTGTCGCCCTAACGATCTTTGGTGTGCCGACTACAAGGGCGAGTTCGGCAGAGAACACGGCCGGGACAGGGGATCACAAACACTTGACCGTTCCAGACCCTGGCAGTGGCGCATCGATTGACCGTTGGCTCTGTTCGTGGGCACCGAAAATAGGGCCTTCTTGGTCCTCGGCAGAGAATATGGCCCGGACGGGGGATAACAAACACTTGACCGTTCCAGACTCTGGCAGTGGCGCATCGATTGACCGTCGACTCTGTTCGCGAGCGCCGAAAATACGGACGACCCCTATGGTCAAAGTGCACTTCTGACCTGCTAGGCACTGTTCGATAACTGGAGGCACCCGCTACGGTGCCCTCGTATTTAAGACACCTGTCAGTTTCAAGCCTGGACATTGACGCGTGGCGCGGCTGCCATTCGTTGACCGCCACGTCGAATTGCCCGCCAACCAGTGTACAGCCGCCGGTGGTCACATTGAGCAAAAGTGCCGAGATCAGGAGGGGTTTCATAAGGCCTCTTCGTTTGGCTTTGTTAACGACCCCTTTCTTGCAATTGTAGCTGACAGCAGCCTGAAAGCCCCCAGATATTCGCTGGCGCCGGTTCAGCCTACTGTCAGCTTCGATCAATAAGGCAGGAGCCTTGCCCTCATACCGGAGCTCGGCAGCCTGATGCGAATACTGCTCATTGAAGACGACGACGACCTTAGAAGTGCTGTGCACGATCATTTGGTGGCTGGTGGCCACGCGGTCGACTGGGCCGAGGGCCTGTCCGGAGCGCGCGGTCATGCAGCTGTGGCCGGCTACGACGTTATTTTGCTCGACGTTCACCTGCCGGACGGCAATGGCATCGACTATCTGCGGGAGCTGATCAAGGGGCTTGATACAACGCCGGTCATCATTCTGACAGCCCGCGATCGGATTTCGCATCGCATCGAGGGGCTCAACGCTGGCGCCGACGACTATTTGGTCAAGCCGTTCGATCTGGGGGAACTCTCGGCACGCATCCGTGCAGTGGCACGTCGCCAAGGGCATTTTCCGGAGCCGCAATTTTCGGTTGGGACGCTTTCCATACAGGCAGCCGAGCGACGCCTCTTCCGCGACGGGCAGGAGGTCCACCTGTCTGGACGCGAATGGGCGGTGCTCGACTGCCTTCTACGCCGGCCCGGTTCGGTCGTTTCAAAGGGGAGGATCGAGCACGCGCTTTATTCATTCAATTCGGAGTTCGAGAGCAACACAGTGGAGGTTTATGTCAGCCGGCTCCGCAAGAAGATCGGCGGGGATAGAATAGCAACCGTGCGTGGCTCCGGATACAGGCTCGTGGTCACATGACGAACTCGAACAGCATGACGAGAAAGCTGATATCGTGGTTAGGCGGGGCAACGCTCCTGGTTTGGATCGCCGCCCCAACCATTGCTGCGTTCATTTTTTGCAATAATGTAAACGAAAGTTCGGATGACTTGCTCCAGGGGAGCGCAGAGTACAGAGAACCAGAGCTGATCAAGGTCTTGAATGGAAAACACGTTGATCAATACAATAACCACTTGCCAACTTATGAAAAGTACTGGACCTATCGTGAGCAGGTTATTAATAAGTACGGGGTAGTGCTTATTTCTGAACCGGAAGAGGGTCAGCAGCCCTTCCCTGATGCTCCCCTGAGTAACGGCTTTTGGCGAAACGCTGATTACCGCGTCTACACAGAGGAGATCCAAGACGGCGTGTATCATCAGTTGGCCGAACCGCTTGATGGCCGCCGTACCACAATCGCGAAGGGCGCACTTTTTGTCTTCCTTCCGACACTCGTGCTCCTGCCCTTTAGCTTAGCTGTTTGGTGGATCGTGATCCGGCGCTCGCTGCGGCCAATCGAGGTACTGCGACAGCAGATCGGATCGCGCGACGGCGGCAATCTGTCACCAATGGACTTGGGCGATTTCCCGGCAGAGTTGGCTCCAATCGCGGCATCCGTCAATCGGCTTCTCGATCGTCTGCGGGCGGCTCTCGAGGCCGAACGCGAGTTCGCCGCAAACAGTGCGCATGAACTGCGCACGCCGATCGCAGGTTCAATCGCTCAGATGCAGAGATTAGTGGCCGAGCTTCCCAATGGGTCGGCCAAAATGCGTGCGCGCGGCATCGAGCAAGCGCTGTCGAGCCTTGGCCGCCTTGTCGAAAAAGTGCTTCAGCTCGCTCAAGCCGAATCGGGGGTTGGCATGGCGGATCACGCGATCGATCTTGTCCGATCGGTTCGGCTGGAAATCGATGACCTGAGGAAAAAGCCGCAATATGCCGGACGCCTGCATCTTAACGTCGACGGCTGCCCCACTTTGATGCGCAAAGTGGATGTCGATGCGTTTGGGATCCTCCTTCGTAACCTGATCGAGAATGCGCTGATACATGGACTGCCCACTGTTCCGACAACAGTTTCCGTCCAAACTGATGGAACCATCGCTATTGCAAACGCCGGACCGGTGGTGCCCCTCCCCGACCTCGAAGGGCTTACAAAGCGATTTAGTCGTGGTGCTACTCCTGCTGCGGGCTCAGGCCTTGGTCTACATATCGCTAACATGGTTATCCAGCGGATCGGTGGCAGTCTAGAGCTTGCGTCGCCCGCCCGCGGTCGCAATGATGGTTTCGAGGCGATCATACGAATTCCTCAATGACACCGGTGAATTCGACGACAGTTGGACACAGGGCGGATTGCTGGCAAGGCTGCTGACAGGGCGAACTGTACGGCAGTATGTATACGGCGTAGAAATCGTACTTCACACAACGCATTTCGGCCGCGGCAATCAATGCCGCTATCATCGTCTGAGCAGTTCGATCGAAGCGACACGACATGATCGGCAAAATCGAAGGCTCCGCCTCACCGCTCGCTCGATTTCGCCCGGGGAGAAAAAAGGCCATCCGAGAAAGTGCAAGCCGCCGCGCAAAGGCGACGTGTCCAATTGTCTGGGTGCCCCTGTGCGCCGGCCCGATCGGGTTGGCGCAGGTCCAGTAAGGACCCGGACCAACCATTCCATTTAGACGACCGGCAGGTTTTAATCGGCGTCCGGATCGCCGTCCCAAAATGCCCCAAGTATACGGCTAGAAAGGCTGCCAACGATCGAGCTTTGGTCGGAGGCGTGCTTGTCAGCGTCTTGGGTGCTTGACCGGCCTTTGCAATGGCCATCGCCATCGCAAGTATCGTGCGTGGCCAGTGAGACCGCAATTTCATCAGCCTGGAGCCGACCGTATCGGTGCTTTTTTATGATTTAGGGATTTTTCGTTTTCCTCTTGGATCATCACGGGTTTGGAGAGGATCTGGTGTTAAGTGCCATTCGGAGCGCCGGCGAACGGCCCGAAATTAATGTGGTCGAGTGATGAAGCCTCCCGAATGCGTTAAACGAGACCCTTTATGGCGGCCCTGGCTGACAACAGTCTGAAAGCTGCAAGCGGCATGCGAAAATGGGGCGATCCTGAATGACGACAGATGCTATCAACATGAAAGAGGCTCGCCCTGAAAGCTGAGCACGCTTTATGCTCAGGCTGCTGACAAGGCCAAAGCAGCGTAAGTGCGTAGTGAAATCCAAGGTCCACATGGGTCGTCGCGCGTCCCATGCGCCTGGGAAGGCGCCGGCCCGGCCAAGCTTTCCCAGCTCGTCCGCATGATGCTTCGCTGAGCGTCAATGGACGTTGGCGCGAGACCAAGGCGTCGTGCGTTGCAATCCGGACGGTCCAGGGTATCAGGAGTTTCACGGCCTCGGCCCGCTTGGCTGGCCACAGTTGAAGCTCCAACGTACCGGCTGGCACCGGGAAATTGGGCTCTGCGCTGCCTCAACGCTGATGGCACGGTCAATGCTTGCCTACCGATGGGGCCGCCCATGCCGTGATGCTGTCGGTCGACGTTCGCAAACCAGACCCTCGCGAGACCCAGCGAAGGGGCTCGCCGGTACGACGAGGGACCTTACCTCTTTATGCGCGGCATCATTATCGAGGATGACATGTTGCCTTACACGTCGTCCCTCGCGCTCGGGTCTTTGTGGGGCGGATGAAGTCCTGATCGCGGTGGCACTGCTGCATGTTTGCGTAAGACCCATCCAGTCACGATCGCGCTGTCCTTCGATGTCGCGGTGCTGATAGGCGGGCAGATCGGTGTGCGCGGCGCCCGCCAAAGGATCGTCGTCACGCCGGAGGAGGCGAGCGTCATAGCCGGCGCGCCGGCGAAAGGCGCTTTCTGTCGGATGCCCGACAATGTCGGATATCGCAAGTATCAAGGTTGGATCAAACCTTGCGAATCGGGGCTTTCTTACTTGGCACGGGGCATGCTCAGGTATCCGCAAACACCCAATGGATAACGAGCAGACTTCCCATGGCCTCACCATGCCGAAAGTTTCCCGGACGCATCCAAAGATGAGGCTCGCGTCAGGCCCAGCAACACGCTGACGGCTCATGTGGCTCGGCGTCGCGTGCCGATCCACTTTCTCCCAATAGGCGTTCGGGAGACATAGATCCTTCAAAATGAGGAACAGATCACTTTGCCAGGAACGCAGCCCATAACCCCACTCTCCCTACCAGAACTACCAAGCAAGCCCCGCACTCATGGGCTTCGCAGGACGTCCGTTGCGTCCGAGTTGGTCGGCGCGGGGCCGGCTCCGATCCCCGTCGCATGGGAGGACGGCAAGGCGAGGGATTTCGTGCTCGACAACGGCATGGAGGTGGTCGTCATTCCCAACCACCGGGCGCCGATCGTCACCCACATGGTGTGGTACAAGATCGGCAGCGCCGACGAGCCGCCGGGCAAATCCGGCATCGCCCATTTCTTCGAGCATCTGATGTTCAAGGCGACGACCAACCATGCGGGCGGCGAATTCGACCGCGCAGTGTTCGAGATCGGCGGCTCCAACAACGCCTTCACCTCCTCCGACTACACCGCCTTCTATCAGACAGTGGCGCCGTCGGCGCTCGAGCTGATGATGAGCTTCGAGGCCGACCGAATGCGAAACCTCATCCTGACCGACGATGTCGTCAAGACCGAGCGCGATGTGGTCATCGAGGAGCGCCGCTCAAGCACCGACACCAACCCGCAGGACGTTCTCCATGAGGAGATCGACGCGACGCTGTGGCAGAACCACCCCTATCGCATCCCGATCATCGGCTGGATGCAGGAGATCGAGCAGCTGAACCGCGTCGACGCCACCGTCTTCTATGAAAAGTACTACTGGCCCAACAACTCCGTGCTGATCGTGGCCGGCGATGTCGAACCGGACACGGTGCGGGCGCTGGCCGAAAAGACCTATGGCAAGGTGGCGCGCGGACCTGACCTGCCGCCGCGCATCCGGCCGGTTGAGCCCGAGCAGAACACCAGGCGCACCGTCACGCTCTCAGACGCCCGCGTCAGCGTGCCCAGTTTTTCGACGCAGTGGGTGGTGCCGTCCTACCACACCGCCAAGCCGGGCGAGGCCGAAGCGCTCGACCTGCTGGCCGAAATTCTCGGCGGCGGTAACCGCGGCCGGCTCTACCAGGCGCTCGCTGTCCAGCAAGGTATCGCTTCCAGCGCCCGCGTCTATTTCCAGGGCACTATGCTCGACGACACCAAGTTCGCCATCTATGGCGCACCGCGCGGCGATGCCAAGCTGGCTGATCTCGAAGCGGCGGCCGCTGCCGAAGTTGCCCGCATTGCCGAGGATGGTGTCAGCAACGAGGAACTAGGCAAGGCCAAGGACCACTATTTGCTCAATATGATCTTTGCGGAAGACAACCTGGACTGGCTCGCCAGCATCTACGGCTCGACGCTGGCCACCGGCGGTACCGTGAAGGATGTCGAGGAACGGCCGAATCGCATCCGCAAGGTTACCCCCGAGCAAATCAAAGCAGTTGCCGCCCGCTATCTCGCGTTCGACCGTTCGACCACGGGCTATCTCTTGCCCAAGACGGAGAATCAAGAGATGACGCTCGGCGCTCGGCCCCATGCTGCGATGAACATCCAGGAGGTGAAGTCCGAAAAGGGCATCATCGCCTGGCTGGTGGAGGACCACACAGTGGAAATCGTCAACATCGGCTTTGCCTTCAAGGGCGGCACCAAGCAGGACCCGGTCGGGAAGGAGGGGATGGCCAAACTGATGGCCGGCCTGTTCATCGAAGGCGCTGGCCATTACGACAGCGGTGCCTTCCAGGTGAAGCTCGACCATGCCGGCGCCGAAATGAGTTTGGACGCGCAAAGCGACGACATCTACGGATCGATGTGCATGCTTTCCAAAAAGCAGGACGCGGCGTTCGGCCTGCTTCGGCTCGCGCTGAACGCGCCGCGCTTCGAGCAGGGGCCGATCGATCGCGTCCGCGCCGAGATTGTCTCCCGCATCGTCGGCAGCGAGCGAGACCCTAACGC
>NZ_RZQA01000323.1:0-6432 GCF_004022915.1 Mesorhizobium sp. M7A.F.Ca.US.006.04.2.1 | reverse complement strand
CGCCACAGGAGCAGGCGCTCTATTCGCGCGGCGCCATGTTTGCCTCCGCCTATGCCATCAATCTGTGGCTGCTGCGCTGGTCGTTCGACTATTTCGCCGCCGACGCCACCAGCAATCCCTTCATCCACTTCTGGTCGCTGTCGGTGGAGGAGCAGTTCTATCTCGCCTGGCCGGCGCTGCTTCTGCTGGCCGCCTGGCTGCGGCCGGGCCGGCGAACGGCCGCAGCCATGATCGGCGTGGTCGGCCTCGCCTCCTTCGCCGCCTGCCTGTGGCTGACCAGCGCGGCGCCGGCCTGGGCCTTCTATTTCTCGCCGCTGCGCGCCTGGGAGTTCGCTGCCGGCGGCCTGGCGACGCTGGTCCCCATGGCTTTGCTGCAGCACCGCATCTGGCTGCGGCCAGCCCTTGGCTGGCTCGGCCTGGCGCTGATTGCGACGGCCTATCGCCTGTTGAGCGAGGACCTGCCCTTCCCCGGCTGGTACGCACTGCTGCCGGTTGCCGGCACCGTGCTGGTGCTGCTGAGCGGCGGCTGCGGGGAACAGACCAACGGGCGGACCGACCGGCACGTCCTTGGCCCGGCCACCGCTTTGTCGCTGCCGCTCTTGCAATGGATCGGCACGCTCTCCTATTCGCTCTATCTCTGGCACTGGCCGGTCATCGTCTACGCCGGGATGCTGACGCCCGATCTTACGGTGCCGCAGCGGCTGGGCTGCGGCGTGCTGGCGCTGGCGCTGTCGGTGCTCACCTATCACCTCATCGAGAACCCGGCACGACGCGGCGCCTGGCTGACGGTGGGCGCTCGCGCGCTCGCACCCGCGCTGGCGCTGACCGGTGCCGGCGTGGCGGTCGCCTACGCCAATGCGCATCTGGCCACGCGCAACATCGGTCCCGAGCAGCGCGGCATCGAGCAGGCGGCCGAAAGACCTTCCATCGCGCGGGCCGTCGACAAGAACTGCCTGGCCGACTTCCAAACGGTGACGCCGAAACCCTGCACATTCGGCCCGGCCGATGCCACCCGCACCATCGTGCTGTTTGGCGATTCGCACGCCGACCACTGGTCGACGCCGCTGATCGAAGCAGCCAGGCGCAACCACACCAAGGTGGTCACCTACCTCAAATCATCGTGCCGCGCCTCGCGGCTCTCCACCTTCAACACGGTGCTGAAGCGCGACTACACCGAATGCGACGCCTGGCGCGAGCAGGCCATATCGGAGATCATCCGCCGCAAGCCGCGCCTGGTGGTGATCTCCGAATTTTCCATCGGCAATCTGACCCGCGATCTGCCCGCCGCCGAACGCACCGCCGAAGTAGCGCGCTGGCAGGCCGGCCTGCGCTCGACCTTGCAGGCCTTCAGCCGGGCCGGTGTCGAGACGGCAGTCATCCGCGACACGCCGATCAACGCCAGCTTCGCCGGCTCCTGCGTGGCGCGCACCCTGTGGTGGCGCGAGGCACCCTCGCCGCACTGCGACACGCCAAGGGCCGAAGCCGCCAACGACAGCACCGCCGCCACCGAGCGCGCCGTGGTGACCAGCGTGCCCGACACCCGCTACATCGACCTCACCAACCAATTCTGCGGCCCGACCACCTGCCACGTCGTCATATCAGGCCAGCTGGCGTTTCGTGACAGGCACCATCTGGCGACAGGCTTTGCCGAGACACTGGCGGGGCCATTGGAGAGGGCCTTGTTTTAGGCGCCTGGGCATCTGCGCCCCGGTCTGCATTGTTCGTCACATCTTACGAATCTGTGGAACGAGGCTGCAACTCGGCAGTTATATTAGCCTAACCTTGAAAAGGAGGCAGCTATGAAAAAGCTCCTGCTTGTTTCGGTTATCGCCATTGCTTCGGCGGCGGCGATGATCGCCCCCGCCGACGCCCGCAGCCGTATCAGTATCGGCATTGGCGGCTATGCAGACGATTATTACGGCGACGATTATTACAATGGTTATGACTATGGCGATCGCTACTATCGCCCTTATTACCAGTACGACGCCTATGACAACGGCTACAGGCCGCGCTATTACCACCGTCACCACCGTTGCCACATCGCACTGGTCAAGCATTGGCGCCATCACCACAGGATCGTCGAGGAAATCCGCGTCTGCCGATGATCTGATCCTGTGAAAAATGATCCGGCCGGCGCCGCCGGCCGGATATTTGCGCCGCTCACCCCACCCGCCTCCTCATCATCATCCCGTAATGCACTGCCAACAGATCCAGCCCCACCTTCAGCAGCTTCGTCACCACGTTCCGGCCCTCGCCGGTCTGCTCGGACAGGCGCTTGAGGGAACCGTCCGCGCAGCAGACTTGTCGTACCACGGCGGCCACCTCCCAATGGCCTAACGCTCTTGTGGCGGCGGCATAGGCCCTGCCGGCGTCGAGAACGCTGTCGGCGATGCCGCCGCCCTCGCGGCCGCCGTCGATGCGCTCGGTCCAGCGCATCGGCTTGACATCAGCCTGCTGACTGCAGCGGAAATCCTCGCGGTAGCGCAGGCCTGCCTCGCGCTGCTGGCGCGACAGCGAAGTGATGCCGACGAGCGCATCGATGGCGCGCAGCCGCACGATGCCGCCGGTCGCGGCGTAGCCGTCATTCGACACTTCGTAGACACGCGCAGCCTCCAGCGTGCCCGCTGCCAGCCGCTTGCGGCCGAAGGCGTCATCCCTGAGCGCGAAATCATGGCCGATCTCGCGGCGTATGCGCACCTGCTCGGCCTCGCCCTTCGGCAATTTCGGCGCCTGCGGTTTTGCGGGTCTGGTCTTTTTGCTCATGGGAGGCTCCTGGTTGGGATGGGTGGTGGAGGCCGGCAAGTGGCGATCCTTCGCGCGCCCTCGGCCCTGCCGGGCATCTCCCCACGCGGTGGCAGAGCGGAGCGGAGCGCTGCTCGGTTGGCCTTCAATGAACCGTAGGTCGTCGCCTCTTCGCCGCCGCGCCAGCATCCCTGCCGTCCGGCATCCAGGCTGATGGAACCGGCGCGAGTTTTCGACGTTATGTCGCGTCCATGCCAAGGGGAGGTTCGCCGATGACAGCCTTCATGCCGGTTACCGTGCGCTTTTGCGACAACAAAACCATGCTGGTCAGTTCGGTGGCCGGAGCCGCCGAGGCACTGCGCCACCAATGGCCCGACAAGACAGCGCCTGGCTATCTCGAGGCTTCCCGGCTGGTTACGCTCGCCGTGGACGGCATCTGCTGCCAGCGCATCGCGTTCGACGCCTTCACCAGGGCGGCCAAGCAGCAGAACATACTGGTCGACAGGCCCAAAAGCCGCGCCCATGACTGGCTGGATGCGGTGGCTAGCCCGTGAGGAGCGGGCGCCGCCCGAAAAATTGATGCAACCGGCCCCCAGCGGGGCGCGTTTATGGGTGCGGTAGCTGGAGCCGCGCGCAAAGCGAAGGTGAACGCCGTGGGTACGATGAAAACCGGAGTGCCGCTCAAAGTGCGGGTGGAAGATGAGATCGAAGAGATCGAAAGCGTCAGCGAAGCCGCCGATTTTCTCCAGCGCTGGCCGCTGGAGCGGCGCGGTCATGTCTACCGCAGCGCGTTGAACGCCTGCAGCGCGGCGATTGCCGCCCAGATTTCCGAAGCCGACGCCATGAAGGTGTTTACCGGCTTTGCCCGGGTGACTGGCATATTGGTCGGCGAGGGCAACCCGCCGATGGCGATGGACGCAAGGAGCATGCAGAGCCGCACGCCCAAGCAAGGCCGGCAGATGCCGAAATAGGGCTTTGCTTCTTTCTCCCCGTTTACGGGGGTGAGGTGTGATCCGAGCAGCGGACGAAAAGCCAATTGCTTGGCTTTTCGAACAGCGAACGCCCGGCAGGGCAATGAGGGGCGGCGCCAGCGCTTCGGTAAGTGGCATCTGAATCGGATGCTTGAATTTCATGTCAGCTTCCATCCTGCCTCGTCAGCGCTGCCCCCCATCCGCCTGCCGGCACCTTCTCCCCGTGAACGGGGGAGCAGAGATCAAACCTCACCCCGTCGCAACAAATACGCGGCGCTGGAAGCGCGCCTGGTGGTAGGTACAATAGCTTTTCAGCGCCCCGGTGCGCATGCCGCAGCACAGCATGTCGGCACCTGGGCGGCTGCCTGGCGCCCCCTCTTCGGCAATAGAAATGTCCGGATCCCCCTCCACCGTCAGATCCAGCGGCGCACGGCAGCGTGAAAACAGGCAATCGATGAAGCGCATCGCCACGCCATGCGGCTGCCGGCCGATGGCCGCGCGCGGCGGCGCCGGCGCCTCCAGGCGATAGGCCACGCCGTCGGTGATCAGCACGCCCACCTCGCGCACGAACGAATGCGCGCGCCTGGGCCGGGCCACTTCACGCGCATGGATGTCCTTGGCGGCAAGCACGCCCTCCATCTTGCCGACGACAGGCGTCGATTTCGCCGACGCGCCACTCGCCCGCTTGCTTCCAGCGCGCTTGCCCACGGCCTGCCTGGATCGCGGCAGCGGCCCCTTGCCATTGGCAAAGCCGATCGCGCCGAGCATGGCGTTGCGGTGCACGATGCCGATGATGGCGTCGCGCGACACCGGACTGCCGCGCAACGCGCTGAACGCGACTGCAATCCTGGAGGCTGAGAGCCCATCCTTCAGCCAGCGGGCGATCTCGTGCAATTCCGCGTCGCTATAGCTTGCCATATCGAGCTCCATCCAAAGTTCGGCCGCGCGCCGTCGGGCAGCGTCAAGGTTCGACCCGGTCGCCAGGCCGCAGTCAGGTTGTTTTTCAAGAGCCGGCTCTCAGCCGGCCAGCCTCAGCCGGCTTGGGCCGATTTCCCGCCGGCAAGGTGCAGAAGCCGCGCTTCGGCCGTGTTTCTGTCCAGGGCGGAAACTGCCCTGCCCGTCAGCCTGTCGAACAGGATGACGGTGCCGTCCTCGGTGCGGATGCAGGATCGGCCTGCCGCAAAAACAGCGCCGGCGCCATGCCGGCCGAATTGGGGGCCGAAGCCGCTGGGAGCGGCGGCTCCGGCCGTTCCGGTCGCCGGAGACAGGCGGCGGACCGGACCCGAGGCTGGTGCGGTCAGGCACTGGGCCTCGGGCTTCATCCGGGCCGGGGAGGAGGACGGCCGGGATGAAAGGGAATGGGCGGTTATGACCGCCGGGCGCGCCTCGCGTGAGGCCGGCGACTCGGCGCCATCAAAGCTGGACAGGTTTTGCATGACCGGATATAAGCATAACTCGAAAATGGATGCAAGCCATTCTTTCATAGACGAGAGCGGCTTTCATCCCTCACATGGGCGCCATGGCAAAAACGGAACTGTCGATCAAGGTCGGAGCGGCGATCCGCAAGGCGCGCAAGCAGCGCGGCCTGGTCATGCGCCACATCGCCGAGCACAACGACACCGATGTCGCCGCCGTCGGCAACTGGGAAACCGGCCGCAATCTGCCCAAGACCGAGAACCTGCTGAAGACCGCCGCCTTCCTGCGCGTCGACCCGGTTGCGCTGGGCCAGGGGCAGGTCGTGTTTCTCGACGATGCCGGACCGGTTGCCGATGCGGAGATCGTCACCGATGCAGGTCCGCTACCCGCCAGCTCGATGGACATCGAGGTGCTGGGCGCGGCCGTCGGTGGCGACGATGGCGATTTCACCTTCAACGGCGAGCCGGCGGGTTACGTCCAGCGCCCGCCGGGCGTGCGCAACCTGCCGAAGGTGTTCGCCCTGCACGTGCTCTCGGATTCCATGGTGCCGCGTTACGAGCCCGGCGACCTGATCTATTGCGGCGGCCGCGACGCCGTACCGGGCGACCATGTGGTGATCGAGACCTTCCCGGAGGAAAACGAGCGCAACGGCAAGGCCTTCATCAAGAAGCTGGTCAAGCGCACGGCGGGCGAGCTGGTCGTCGAGCAGTACAACCCGCCGAAGACGCTGACCTTCAACCGCTACGCCATCAAACATGTCTGGCGCGTGATTCCGCTGAAGGAATTGCTGGGGTATTGAGCAAGGGATGCTCTTCCTTCTCCCCCTGCGGGAGAAGGAAGAACCAGCGCTGGCACCCTCCCACTCAAGCCCGCCGCGATCCCTCCAGCGGCACATCCCTGTCGCTCAGCATCCGCGCTTCGCTGCGCACGCGCTGGCGCTCGTCGACAAACGCCGCCTGGATCGAAATCGCCGTCCCCGGCAGTCCGTCGGCGCGGCAGGCCGAACAGACGATACGGCCCGACAGAGCGGACAGCGGCGTATTCCCCGTCACCCCGAACCGCTTCAGCTGATCGGGTCGCCACCACCTGTTGCGGCCACAATCGGCGCACTCGACCGAGATCGAAGCGACATGCGCGATCGTTGGTTCCTTGCCCGGCAATGCCATCGCCCCT
This sequence comes from Mesorhizobium sp. M7A.F.Ca.US.006.04.2.1, assembly GCF_004022915.1. Classification (NCBI taxonomy): domain Bacteria; kingdom Pseudomonadati; phylum Pseudomonadota; class Alphaproteobacteria; order Hyphomicrobiales; family Phyllobacteriaceae; genus Mesorhizobium; species Mesorhizobium sp. M7A.F.Ca.US.006.04.2.1. The sequence continues at coordinate 130 of NZ_RZQA01000323.1, read as the reverse complement.
GCCTCGTCTTTGTTCCTGATTTGTTCGCATATTCCTGTGTTTTACGCCGGGAGTCGAGTCGCAGTTTTCAAACTTTCCCAGAAGTTTTTCTTCTAGCGTAATTTGAGTTATGCTTTCATAAATGTATGAA
>NZ_RZQA01000322.1:0-6438 GCF_004022915.1 Mesorhizobium sp. M7A.F.Ca.US.006.04.2.1 | reverse complement strand
CCTGCCGCTGGATGCCGACGAGTTGAAATCCCTGCACCGCACGCTGACGCGGTTCGTCTCCGGCTTGCGCAAGGCGGATGCCGGCATCGTGAAGCGGAGCTGATCGCTGCCGCGACACCGTTCATTCCTGAATCCCGGAAATGAAGGCATCGGAATCCCTTTTTAGCGCGCGCTGACGCAGCGGACCGTCTTGCATGACGCTTGCGGAAAGCTAAAGTCGGCGCCGGATTTTCCTGCAAGCCCGGCCGTGCCCGGGTCCGTCAATTTCCGGGGAGTGTGTCATGACCAAATCGAAACTGCTGCTGGCAGGCCTGCTTGCCCTCGTCCTGGTACCCGTTGCCGCCTTTGCGCAGGCGCTGCCCGACCTCGGCGGCAAAAAGGTGGTGGTTGTGACCGAAAACGCCTATCCGCCGCTGCAGTTCATCGATGCCAAGACCGGCAAGCAGATCGGCTGGGAATATGATGCGATGAACGAGATCGCCAAGCGGCTGAATTTCGCCGTCGAGTACCAGAACACATCCTGGGACGCGATGATCCAGGCGGTTTCCGACAACCAGTACAACATCGGCATGACCGGCATCACCATCAAGGACGACCGCAAGGAGAAGGTCGATTTCTCCGACCCCTATATGCGCTCGGAACAGTTCATGCTGGTGCGCGGCGATGAAAGCCGTTTCACCGACGCCAAGACCTTCGGCGCCTTCAAGGATGGGCTGATCGGCGCGCAGGCCGGTACCACGCCCTTCTACACCGCCGTCTACAGCGTGCTCGACGGCAATGAGCAGAACCCGCGCATCAAGCTGTTCGAGACCTTCGGCGCCACGGTGCAGGCTCTGAAATCCGGCGACGTTGACGTCGTCTTGACCGACGGCACCGCCGGCAAGGGCTATGTCGACGCCTCCGAGGGCAAACTGAAGCTGATCGGCGGGCCGCTCGGCACCGAGGATTTCGGCTTCATCTTCCCGAAGGGTTCCGACCTGGTGAAGCCGGTCAATGCGGCGATTGCGGCGTTGAAGGCGGACGGGACGTTCGATGCGCTGAACAAGAAGTGGTTTCTTGATTACAAGATGGGGCAGTGATTTCGCACTGACTTCGCGCTTGAACGCCCCCCTCTGCCCTGCCGGGCATCTCCCCCTCAAGAGGGGAGATTGGCTGTTTTTTCCGCTTTCGCCAATCACCAAAGTTGTAAAAAGAGTGCCGTCGACGAAGCTGCCAATCTCCCCTCTTGAGGGGGAGATGGCCGGCAGGCCAGAGGGGGCTGCCTTGGCGCAATCCTTTTGATGCCTCCCGCCTCTTCCTCCAAAGCCGACTTCCCCTGGTGGCTCGTCGTGGCCGTGACCATCGCGATCGCGGTGGCCGTCTTCGTCGCCACCAGCAATCTCTATGCCCAGGTATTCGCCACGGTCGCCAAGGGTATCGGCGTCACCATCTTCGTCACCGTGATCGCCTTCGTGCTGGCGTCGGCCATCGGTCTCGGCATCGCGCTGATGGGAATGTCGGGTTCGCGCTGGCTGCGCCAGATCGCGCGCTTCTATGTCGAGATCATCCGCGGCGTGCCGATCCTGGTGCTGTTGTTCTGGATCGCCTTTGCCGGCGCGCCGGCCTTCGTCGCGGCCTGGAACGCGCTGACCGCGCCGCTGCAAAGCGCCGGCCTGTTCGGCGAGCTTTTGGTGCGCGACGTGTCGCTGTTGTGGCGCGCCATCATGGCGCTGACCATCGGCTATTCGGCTTTCATCTCGGAGGTTTTCCGGGCCGGCATCCAGGCGGTGGAGAAGGGCCAGATCGAAGCGGCGAAGGCGCTCGGGCTGACCCGCGCGCAGCGTTTCCGGCTCATCGTGTTTCCACAGGCGATCCGCACCATCCTGCCGCCCCTCGGCAATGATTTCGTCGCCCTGGTCAAGGATTCCTCGCTGGTCTCGGTGCTCGGCGTTGCCGACATCACGCAGATGGGCAAGGTCTACGCCGCCGGCTCCTTTCGCTTCTTCGAGACCTATTCGATAACAGCCTACATCTACCTCATCCTGACCGTCGGCCTGTCGCTGGCGCTCAGGGCGCTGGAACGGCGGCTGCGCCGCCAGCACGAGGAATAGTTTTTCGGCCAAGGCAGCGCTACGATCCCCGAGCATTCCCGTTGAGGAGGTCCCATGATCGTCGACAAAGCCAATGCGGCGCTGGATTCCGTCTATACGGCCGACACGCCGGAAGCGCTTGAAGAGGCCTATGCCGCATGGGCCGCGACCTATGACAGCGAGACCGCCTCGCTCGGCTACCTCCTGCCTTTCCTGATCACCGCCTGGGTGGCGCGCCATGTGCCGGCGGACGATGGCCCCTTGCTCGATGCCGGCTGCGGCACCGGCCTGTCGGGACCGTCGCTGAATGCGCTCGGCTACCGCGACATTGCGGGGCTCGACCTCTCGGACGATATGCTGAAGATCGCCGGCAGCCGCAATGCCTACAGCGAACTGAAGCAGGCAATGCTGGGCGGTCCGCTGCCGTGGCCGGACGGGTATTTCCGCGCCTTCTTCTCGACAGGCGTGTTCACCATCAGCCATGCGCCGGCGACAGGCCTGCACGAACTGGTGCGCATCACCCGCAAGGGCGGCCATGCGATCTTCACCGTGCGCGACCGGGTGTTCGAGAGCGGCGGCTTCCAGGCGGTGTTCGATGAGTTGGAGCAGACTGGGAAATGGCGGCCGGTCGAGGAAAGCCCGTGGTTCCGCTGCTATGCGATCGCCGAGCCGGATGCGCTGGTGAAGACTTTTGTGTTTGAAGTGATCTGAGCGGCGCGTTCTCCGATCTTGGCTTCCTTCCTCTCCCCCTGAAGGTGTGGAAGTGAGGACGAGGAACCCGAGTTCTGCGAAGGCAGCTTCCAATTGCCGAAAACCCAAAACATTGATATGAGCCACGCCATGGAAGAGCTTTTTGGCGATCCGGCCTACAAGGGGTTCGTGCTGCAGGACAGAAAACGCCTGCCGTCGCGCTTCTCCGCGCGCGTGTCCGGGGCGCTGACCAGCCGACTACCCTAGGCCGACCCATCGGGGTCGTTTCGCCGGGCCGGAGGTCCGGCACCTGCTCTTTCCCATTCTCATATCGACGGATTTACGCACATGAGCGCACCGCGCACCCTCTACGACAAGATTTTCGACGACCATGTCGTCGATCGCCAGGACGACGGCACCTGCCTGCTCTACATCGACCGCCACCTGGTCCATGAAGTGACCAGCCCGCAGGCCTTCGAAGGCCTGCGCATGACCGGCCGTAAAGTCCGGCATCCGGAAAAGACGCTGGCCGTGGTCGATCACAATGTCTCGACTTCGCCCGAGCGCAAGTTCGGCATCAAGAACGAGGAAAGCCGCATCCAGGTCGAGGCGCTGGCCAAGAACGCCAGGGATTTCGGCGTCGAATATTATTCCGAGAAGGATATCCGCCAGGGCATCGTCCACATCATCGGTCCGGAGCAGGGCTTTACACTGCCCGGCATGACCATCGTCTGCGGCGACAGCCACACCTCGACGCACGGCGCTTTCGGCGCGCTGGCGCATGGCATCGGCACATCCGAGGTCGAGCATGTTCTGGCGACGCAGACGCTGATCCAGCGCAAGGCCAAGAACATGCTGGTGCGTGTCGACGGCCAATTGCCGGAAGGTGTCACCGCCAAGGACATCATCCTGGCCATCATCGGCGAGATCGGCACTGCCGGTGGCACCGGCTATGTCATCGAATATGCCGGCGAGGCGATCCGTGCGCTGTCGATGGAGGGCCGCATGACGATCTGCAACATGTCGATCGAAGGCGGCGCGCGCGCCGGCCTGATCGCCGCGGACGAGACGACCTTCGCCTATGTCAAGGACAAGCCGCGCGCGCCGAAGGGCGCGGCCTGGGATGCGGCACTCGAATACTGGAAGACGCTACAGTCCGACGAGGGCGCGCATTTCGACAAGGTGATCGTGCTCGACGCGGCCAAGCTGCCGCCGATCGTCTCCTGGGGCTCCTCGCCCGAGGATGTCGTGTCGGTGCAAGGCATCGTGCCGAACCCGGACGACATCACCGATGAGAACAAGCGCACCTCCAAGCAGCGTGCGCTCGACTATATGGGTCTGACGCCGGGCACCAGGATCACCGACATCACGCTCGACCGCGTCTTCATCGGTTCCTGCACCAATGGCCGCATCGAGGATCTGCGCGCCGTCGCCAAGGTGGTCGAAGGCAAGACGGTCAGCCCGCATGTCGATGCGATGATCGTGCCGGGCTCCGGCCTGGTCAAGGAACAGGCGGAAGCCGAAGGCCTCGACAAGATCTTTGTCGCCGCCGGTTTCGATTGGCGCGAGCCGGGCTGCTCGATGTGCCTGGCCATGAACGACGACCGGCTGAAGCCGCATGAACGCTGCGCCTCGACTTCGAACCGCAATTTCGAGGGCCGGCAAGGCTTCAAGGGCCGCACCCATCTGGTGTCGCCGGCGATGGCGGCCGCGGCGGCGATCGCCGGCCACTTCGTTGACATCCGCGAGTGGAAGTAGTCCGGACTTGAACGGAACCCGAGCCGCACCCGGCTCGGGTCAACGCTTCCCGTCACGGCGGACGAGTTCGTGGAACTCCTCGCGGCGTCCGGGCTGTTCGGCCGCGACCACAAGCGCAAGCTGTTGTTCCTCGAAGAGCTTGAACCATTCGTCCCATTCGACGAGTTCATAGCCTCCCGCATTGAGCGGCCGTTCAGGCTGGTCCTGATCCTGATAGGCGTGCTGGCCGAAGACCAGCCTCAACATGGGCTGCGTCCCCGCTTCGGGCGAGATGTCGACGATTGCGGGAAAGCCGGCGCGCCCGGCAGCCCACGAGCGGATCGCATCGTGGTCGGTCAGTGTGATTGTGTCGGCCATCGGTCGCTCCAGATTGTCAACGAAGGAACGCTGACCGGAGACGGCGGTTCCCTGACATTATTTTGAGATGGCGGTCCTGCTTGCGGCGAGGCTTAACCGCTTGTTTGGGCTTGCCCTCTAAGCTCTTCCCCGACGTAAGCGAGGGGAAGTCATAGTCGTTTGGACACGGGTCTGCTCATAGCGCTGCTCAACCCGACGATCGCGCTGGCGCTCGGCGCGGCGTTCCTCGTGCTATGGTCCTATCAGCGCCACCGCCCCTATCTGGCCGTGCTGGCGCTCAGCTACAGTCTCTCGGCGGTGGGCTTCCTGCTTCAGTATTTCACCTTGCCGATCGGCATGCCGCTGACCAAGCTGGTGTCGAACATCTGCTTCAGCATCGCCGGCTGCTGCCTGGCCGGCGCCATCGTCCACCGCTATGGCCGCAAGGTGCCCTATGTGGGGATCGGCGCGCTGGCCTGTGGGGGACTGGCGTCGTTCTGCTGGTTCCTGTTCATCGCGCCGGATCTCACCTGGCGCATCCTGGCGATGAACTTCGCTTTCGGCGGTATCAGCCTTCTGGTTGCCGCCGAACTGCGCCCGGTGCGCAACAACGGCCCGACCGAGAAAATCCTGTTCGTGCTGTCGCTGCTGTCGGGCGTCAACTTCTTCGTGCGCACCCTTATCGTCGTCATCGCGCACGGGCCCTTCACGAGCTATGACGGGTTCTATGGCTCGTCCTACTGGACGACGGCGCTGCTGTCGCACGCGCTGCTGTCGCTGCTTATCGCGCTGTGCCTGTTTTCCGCCGCGGCACTCGACGTGTTGAAGGCGTTGAAGGCCGAGACCTTTACCGACCCCCTGTCGGGCCTGCTCAACCGGCGTGGCTTCGAGGAGCGCGGCATGCTGCTCTTGCGGCACTGCGCCTCGGCGCGGTTCCCGGTCGCGTTGGTGCTGGCCGACCTCGATCATTTCAAGGCGCTCAACGATGTGCATGGGCATGGGGCGGGCGATCGCGTGATTGCCGATTTCGCCGCCAAGCTTCGGTCGGCGGCCGGCGCGCGCGGTGTTGCCGGGCGTATCGGCGGCGAGGAATTCGCGGTGCTGCTGCCACTCAGCGATCTTGCCGCGGCACGGCTGTTCGCCGAAGCGGTGCGCACGGTCTATTCGGCCGGCCATGTCGACGGGCTTCCCCAGGGAACGAAGGTGACGGCAAGCTTCGGCGTGGCGGCCCGCAGCGGTGACGAGGCGCTGGAGCCGCTGATGCGCCGTGCCGACGATGCGCTCTACAAGGCCAAGAAGAACGGCCGCGACAGTGTACGCCTGTCCTATGAGCGGCCGGAAACGGCGTTCCTGCCGGAGCCGCTCAAGACCGGCTGAATCCTGGCCGGCCAGGACGTTAACGTCTTCTTCGCCCGTCGATGATTAGCTGTCGGCGCGGGTGCGGGAGAACATGAGCGGCGCCAACTTCATCCTGTTGATCAATCTGTCGGTTGCCGGCCTGCTGGCGGCCTGCTTCATGGCGGTCGCCTTCCACGATGTCGGCCGGGCGCCGGCGCGCTGGCTGGCATTTGGCTATCTGCTGGGC